>DMHJ01000083.1 GCA_003449495.1 Clostridiales bacterium UBA8153 | reverse complement strand
CCCAGGTCGTCCTGCCACCAGCGGTGACAGTCGTCGGTGCCGAATGCGGCCACGTAATCCCACATGCCGTGTTCGCTGGCGGCGGCCCGGAACCGGCTGGTGTGCCCGACCGCCCAGTTGGTCATGATGCCGCCCTGGGAAAAACCGGTACAGTACATGCGGTCCGCATCCACCCAGCCGCGGTCGAGCACCGCCTGCACCCCATGCATGACATCGTCGTGTTCCCTGGGCCCCCAGTCACCCTGTATCACCTGGCAGAATTCCTCTCCGTAGGAGATGGAACCCCGGTAGTTGACCATGAGCACCAGGTAGCCTTGGCCGGCCCAGTGCTGGACGTCGAACCGGAAGTCCGGGCCATCGTAGGACATGGGGCCACCGTGGATCTTCACCAGCAAGGGCGCCTTGGCCTGGGCCGGGTCAAAGCCCGGGGGTAGGGCGCACAACGCTTCCACCTCGACGTTGCCACTACTGGGAAAGGTGATCCGCTCGTACCGGGCGGTAAGGCGCTCCTCTAACCACGTGTTGTGGTAAGTGAGCCGGGTGGCCCGCTCCTCGGGAACGCCCTCCTCCAGGGCAGCCAGGGGGACGGCGTAAAGCTCGGGGGCAGCGGATGGGCTGCTCATCCCCAGCACCAGCACACCGCCGGCCGCATGGGCGTCGTGGGATACGTTGCCCATGCGGTCGCAGCTGGGGAATACCGGCCGGGCCCGGTCCCCCCGTCCGGCCCAGGCCAAGCGGGTCTGGCCCCGGTCGCCGGTAGGAAAGAGAAGTTCCCGCTCGTTCAACCAGACCGGCGTCCCGACTACGGGACGATCCAGCCCGGCCGTGAGCACCTGGAAAGCCGTGGACTTGAGAGGTACCGGGTAGGCCCGGGCACTGGACACCACATCGCCGGCCGGACGATCCGGGACCACTCCGCCCAGTGCCGACCACCCCCGGCCGACGCAGGCGGCCAGATCATCCACCGCCTCCGCAGCGTCCACCTCTACCACCAGGAGGTGACGCAGTAAATAGTAGTTTTCCGGAACCAACGAGGATACGAAGGCTATGCTGCGGGCATCGGGAGACCAGCTGGCCGCGCCGGCACCCACATCCCCCGCCGTCAGGCGCCGGGCGCCGGCGCCGTCCGGACCTATCAGCCACAGATCATTCCGGTGATTGTTGTCGGCATCACCGGTGCGGTTGGACGTAAAGGCGATCCACCGGCCATCGGGCGACCAGCGTGGTGCCGTTTCGTTGCATGACCCGCCGGTCAATCGCGTGACTTGCCGGGTGTCGACGTCCACGATAAACAAGTGGGTCTTGACATCGTCCAGGTACCCGGAGCCGTCCTGCTTGTGCTGTACACGGTCGATGACCAGGGGACCTTTTTCGCCCTCCTTGCCCTTGCCCCGGATGCTGTCCAAATACGTCTTCTGGGCTTCCTCCGGATCCCGTGATGAGAAGACCAGCCGTCTGCCGTCTGGTGACCAGTCGAACTCGGCCACCCCTTCGTCGCGCCGGGTCAGCTGCCGCGGTTCCCCTCCCCACGCTGTGTCCAACAGCCACAGCTGGGGCTGGGGCTTGTCTGGGGTACCCGGCTTACGCTCCGTCCCGCCCTCGGCTTCTGCCAGGGTCGCCGCCACTTCCAGCTCGTGTTCCCGGGTGGAGAGGAAGGCCAAGTACCTGCCGTCCGGCGACCAAGCGGGAGCAGTGTCCCGGGTAGCGCCCCGGGTGAGGCGGTGGGGAGGGGTAGACCCGTCCGCGGCCACCATCCACAAGTTCTGGTAGCGGTCGTTTTCTTTCTTGCGGAAGCCCTGGACCACGTAAGCCACCCGGCGGCCATCCGGGGAAACCCGGGGCTGGCCGGGGGTGAGCAGCGCGTACAGGTCCGCCAGCCGCAGCTTGCTCTTCATGTCATCCGCTCCTGTTCACTGGGACTTACGCACCCGGCCGCCCTCGGGTGAGCCGGCCGGCTACCGGATGGTTTTGACGACTTGGCGCCGCATACCTTCCTGTCTCTGCCTGCCTTTGCGGCTACCGGCCCGCCCGGGCCGGCAAGGTCTCCCGCAAGCATTGACAGAGTTTACCGCATTCGCTACAATGGGCGAGGGTGATGCTATGGAAACCGTACTCAGTTCCAACATCAAGGCATTACGCAAGCAACGCGGTCTGACCCTGCAAGCCCTGGGCGAAGCTACCGACCTCAGCCCGGGCTTTCTCTCGCAGATCGAAAGCGGTCAGTCCTCGCCTTCCCTGGCCTCCCTCCGCCGGATAGCCCAAGCCCTGGGTGTGTCTTTGTTCTTCCTGGTGGCCTCGGACCGTGGCAACGTCAGCGTCATCAGATCCGACCAGCGCAAGCGGCTAGAGATGCCCCAGCATACGGTGGCCTTTGAGGTGCTGTCCCCGGAAGAAAAGGGGTCCAACCTCCAGGCGGTAATGACCACCCTCTCCCCAGGTCAATCCAGTTGCGACGGCCTGATGCCCCATGGCGATGCCCAGTCCCAGGAGTTTGTGTACGTCTTGAGCGGGGTGGTTAACCTGAGTGTCGCCTCGGAGAGCGTCGAGCTCCAGGCGGGGGATGCTGCCTCGTTCCGGTGCGCCCTGCCGCACCGCTACTGCAACCAAGGACAGGAGCCCGCCGTTTTCCTGGCCATCATGGCACCACCCTCGTTCTAACTGAGCCCTTCCGGTCTGCAGGCGGGAAGGTTGGAGCTTCTGGCATCCAGCTCCAGCCTCGGCCGGCGTGAGTGTTGTTTTCCTGCTTCCTGCCGGACCCATAACCCCGGGGCCGGTGCTAGCGGCCCCGGCAGCGAGGGCCCACCTCCCGGCGCCGGGTGCCGTGACGGCTACTGCGGCAAGCCTCCGTCCGTGGACAGCGGCGGCGCCGGAGCGGTGCGCGGCATTCCGGCTCGGGCCTAGGTCACCAGCCGGCAGTGTCCGCTACACGGTGCTGTGGGTTAGACAGGTCGGGCCCACCAGGTCCCCTTCCCGGCGACTCCAGAATTACCCGGCAGCCCGCCGGGGCTGTCCCCGCCCAGGTGACCCCAGGCCAACGGCGATTAGGCGCTCCACTCCTGCCGTACCGGCCCGGGCCGGCCCCCGCCGGCGGGCTAAGACCAGGCTTCTCACCTCCCAGGTTCTCTTACGGCCTGCTCCCTCTGTCCCGGCGACCCGGGCAGCCGGGATCCGCGCTTCCGCCGGTGGGTAGCAGGCCGACGGTTCCCGGCAGGAAGGGCATGTTGCCGCCAAGAATGAAGCAGCGGTACACGAGGACTCTGGGGGTGGCGAAGGTGAAGCATGTCGTAAGCGTGAGCCTGGGTTCTTCCCACCGGGATAAGCGCGTGGAAATGGAGCTGCTCGGCCAAAAGATCGTGGTTGAGCGGCGCGGGGTGGACGGAGATATGGGGCGGGCCGAAGCCCTGCTGAGGGAGTTGGACGGCAAAGTCGATGCCTTCGGCCTGGGCGGAATCGACTTTGCCGTGTCTTCGTCCCGCCGCAAGTATCACCTGCGGGATGCGGGCCGCCTGCTGAAAGCGGCGGGAACCACCCCCATGGTGGACGGCAGCGGGGTAAAGGCCAGCCTGGAACGTAAGGTCGTGGCAGACCTGGAGCCGGTCTACGGGATCCCGGTACGGGGACGCCGGGCGCTGGTCTGCTCGGCCGCCGCCCGCCATCCCATGGCCGAGGCCCTGGTGGAAGCGGGAGCGGAGACGGTGTTCGGCGACCTCATGTTCATTCTGGGCCTACCGTTCCCCATCCGCTCCCTTAACACCCTCGACCTCATCGTGGACCTCGTGGCCCCGCTGGTGGCCAAGGCCCCCATCGGGTGGCTGGTCCCGGTGGGTGAAGCCCAGCACAAGGAGCCGAAACCCCGCTTCGCCCGGGAATACGCTCGCGCCGACCTCATCGCCGGTGACTATCACATGATCCATCGCTATCTGCCGTCACACCTGCCGGGCAAGACCATCGTTACCAACACCGTTACATCCGAAGACGTGGAGCTACTGCGCCAGCTGGAGGTGCGGTACCTGGTTACCACCAGCCCGGAAGTGGACGGCCGGTCCTTCGCCACCAACGTCCTGGAAGCCGCCCTGGTGGCACTGTCGGGCAAGCGGCCGGCCGAGCTTGCGCCCCAGGATTACCTGGAGCTGTTTGACCGGGCCGGGCTCCGGCCTCGAGTGCAGAAGCTCACTTGAGGAGGGAAGGCCCTCCCCGCCGGCACCAGGCACCGCTGCCGGTCATGCGTATCTGGCGTTCTCCCTCGTCTCCGCAGGTACCGCTTGGGGAGCCCGGCCTATCCCCGGTAAGGGCCTGCCGCGCCGGGGAGCACCGGCAGAAGCTCCTTCAGCCGGCAGCCTTTCGCAACATGCGGGAATGGGCCAAAGCTGCCCATGGCTTCCCGCCCTGATCGAAGTAGAATTTCACCACCTGTTGCTGGCCCTGGGCTTCGAAGAAGAACGTGCGCTCATCGCTGGGTACCAGCGGGAACTCCAGCTCCTCCAGCTTGACCACCAGGCCGGAATCCACCAGCTCCACTTGGATCCTGCCGCCTTCGGCACTGCGGAACACCCCCGGAAACTTGGCCAGATGCTCGCGGGGGGCATCCCAGGCCACCTCCACATTCCGCTTCTGGCTCAAGGCCAGGCCCAGGGCGGTGTTGGCCGCTGCCAGCCAGATGGCTCCGGCCGGGACCCCCTGCACGTTGGTGAGCACCGCTACGGCCACGCCCGCTTCGGGGATGAACCCGAAGTTGGAGGATACGCCGGGCTGCCCGCCGCCATGCTCCACCAAGGTTAAGCCCTGCCCGGCGTAGTCCGGCGTCACGTGCAGTCCCAGGGCATAGTGGGTCCGGCGCCCGGTCTGGTACACCGGCTGGTACATGCGCCGGATTCCCGCCTCGGAGACGATGCGGGTGCCGTTGCAAGTAAGCCCGCCCCGCAGGTAGACCTCCCCGTACTTCAGGAGGTCCAGCACATTGGAGCGGATGCCCCCTCCCACCTCATAAGTGCCCAGTACGGGCCAGGGTTGTGCCTCCAGCTGGCCGGTCTTCCGGTTGTAGTTGTAGGGGGTCGACACCTGATCCAGCTTGCCCACTTCCTCCAGGCTGTAGGTGGACCGGTGCATGTCCATGGCATCCAGCAGGTACCGGGTCATGTACCGGCGGTAGAGTTGTCCGGTGAGGCGCTGGATGATGAGGCCGTTCAAGAGAAACGCATCGTTGCAGTAACTGAAATACTCGGACGGGAGGCCGAGCAGCTCATACTCCTCGGTGGCCAGAAAGCGCACGTGGTCATCAAAGCTATTGATGTCCTGCCGCCGCCGCATCGGGGGCACCCCGGTGGTGTGGGACAGAAGATGCCGGATCTTGATGGCCTCCATGTCACCGGCGCCCACCAGCCTAAACTCCGGGAGGCACTTTACCACCGGGTCATCGATGGCCAGCAGCCCCCGGTCGGCCAGCTGGGTGATGCCCATGGCGGTGAAGGACTTGCTCACCGACGCGATGCCGAACACCGTCTCGGGCGTAACCTCTAACCCGGAGGCGATGTCGCGCAGTCCGAACCCCTGGGCATAATCGATCTTCCCGTGCCGGGAGACGGCCACCGCCGCGCCGGCAATGTGGTTCTCCGTCATTACTCCCAGCGCATAATCTGCAAACGCCTGCCAGTCCCGGTTCTTCATGGACAGACCTCCTCATCTCTCTTGGTGGGCAAAAAGTTCCGTAACCTAAATATACCGCCGGTTAGGCAGCAACACAAGCGGTGCCCGGACCCGGCTATGGCCTAAGCCCCCCGGTACCGCGATGCCCCTACCCCGGGCCGCCGCCTCGCCCCTGGGTGTACCTGTGAATGTATGGGACCGGCAGGATTTGGGAAGCGGGATAAGGAAAGCTATGGGACCACTCATGGCGGATCTGGGCGACCCAGCTTGGATCGCGAGGAGTCTGTCCAGTGAAACTCACGGTACTATATGCCCACGCCCGGGCCAAGCTTTTTGCCGGTGCCCTCCTGCACCGGCACGAGGTGCGCTGGGTAAAGGTAGGCTGGCCCATCCCGAGGACGCCGCTACTCATCGCCGCGGGAGGGGACGGCACCATCAATTACGCCGTGAACCACATCGACCTCGGCCACACCCGGTTGGTGGTGCTGCCCCTGGGTAGGGGCAACGCCTTTGCCCGCATTTTTCGCCTCTCCCTGTTTGCCTTCAGCCCCCGGCAGCTGGGCCGGCTAGAGGAGCGGGACCTGCCACTGCTGGAGGCCGACGGCCGGTTGGTCGTATTCGGGGCGGGTATGGGCAAAGGCAGCGAACTCATCGAGCATGCCAAACCCTACTCCCGGCTGGGGACCCCTTCCTATGCGGCGGGTGCGCTCAAGACCCTGCAGACCCCGACCAACTGCCGGCTCCACATTAACGGGCAGCTCTACCCGGAGGTGTTGACCGCCGAAGTCTCCCTGTGGGGCCGGATCGGGTTGGGATTGCCCCTCACCGGCGAGAGGGGCCCGGGCCCCTACCTTACGGTAATCTCCGGACACCCGCTGCAGGCGGCGGTGAAGCTGCTCTCGGGCAAGGTGCCCGGGTGGGACGGGGCGGTGACCGTGCGTGGAGAGCGTTTCCTGCTCGAGTCAGATCATGAGGTCCCGGCCCATATCGACGGCGAGACCTTCCGTACCCGGCGGCTGCTGGTATCCCTCTCGGCTCAGCGCGTTCGTTTCATCCTGCCCCGCCGCACGGCGAACGGGTGGGGGCGCCGCGGTCCCGCCGGCACGACGGACACGGACCACCGGTAGTCAGCTCCCCAACCGGGACGGTGACCGTTTCCGCGGTGCCACCCTGAGATTGCGCTCCACCAGGTACACCACGGCGGGCACTAGCAACAGCTGGATGACGATGCCCGGTGCACCGGTCACCACGCCGGCGGTGATGGGAAACAGCGGCCTGATGCGGGTCAGTCCGAACACCGGCAGCACCAACCAGCCCATGAGACCGTAGACCAGGCGCCCGCCTACCAGTGCCGTGAGCAATGACGGATAGACGCCCAGCGACAGCCGCCGGTAGCTGATGCCTGCCAGCAGCCCGTAGATGGCCAGCTCCCACACCATCATCTGGGCCACCGGCGGCATCAGGGGAGGCATGCCGGTGAGCACCGAGCTGAGCAGTGGGGTAACCGCGCCCGCCACCATGCCGGGGCCGCCGCCCAGAAAGAAGCCTGCCAACAGCACCGGAAGGTGCATGGGCAGGAAGACCCGGCCCAGACCCGGCCCTCCCACCATATGGAACACCATGGGCAACAGCACACCCAGGGCGATGAACACCGCGAGCCCGGTGAGACGCTGCGTCTTGGACACCATCATTCTCCTCCCATGCGAATCGCCTTCTCGCCCGCCTCAACGCCGGGCGGCCCGGCCTGCCGTCAGGCTGGGCTTCGTACCCGGTAACGTGTAGCTGCTACGCTGTCCGTCGCGCTCTACCCTCGCACACAGATGGGGAAGTTGGATACCCGTGCCGCCATACCTGCTGGAGAGGGCTCATGGCCGGGGGCGTTGTTCCCGTCCGCCGGGTTACCCATCCGGGATGCCGCCCCGGCGCCCAGGTGGGACGGCACTTAGCCGGGAGTCGCGGCTACCGGGAAACGGGACGCCGCCATGGCCCGGATCTCCTCGGCCCGGCCCAGACCGAGCGCCCGGCACGCCAGCTCCCTGGCCTCGGCCATGGCTAGCGACTGGATGAGGCTCCTCACCGCCGGGATGCTCGACGGCGCCATGCTGAGCTCGTCAATGCCCAGGCCTACCAGGAGGGGTACGGCCAAGGTCTCCCCCGCCAGCTCCCCGCACACACTTACGTCGAGGCCGGCCTGGTGCCCATGTTCAATGGTGCGGGCCATCAGCCGCAGCACGGCCGGGTGGAACGGATCGTACAGCGCGCTCACCCGCGGGTTGCCCCGGTCCACGGCCAAGGTATACTGGGTGAGGTCGTTGGTCCCTAGGCTGAAGAAATCGCAGTGCCGCGCCAGCTCGCCCGCCATCACGGCGGCAGCCGGAGTCTCTACCATGATGCCCAGCGGCACCTGCTCTACGGCCACTCCTAGACGCGCCAGTTGACGTTGGGCCTCCTGGACGGCCTCCCGGCAAGCCAGGAGTTCTTCCACAGATGAGATCATGGGGAACATCACGCGTAAATCGCCGTAAGGAGCGGAGCGTACAAGCGCCCGCAGCTGGGTCTGGAAGAGCGCCGGCCGGTCCAGGCAGAGCCGGACGGCCCGCCGGCCAAGGAAGGGGTTGGCCTCCTGGCCCAGGTCCAAGTAAGGCAGGTCCTTGTCTCCGCCCACGTCCAGCGTACGGATGATGACGGGACACCCGCCCATGCCCAGCAGTACGGCCCGGTAGGCGGAAAACTGCTCCTCCTCTGAGGGCGCCTGGGTACGCCCGGCAAAGAGAAACTCGGTGCGAAAAAGCCCCACGCCCTCGGCTCCCCAGCGCAGCGCCGCGGCCACTTCCCCGGGACCACTGATGTTGGCCCACAGCGCCACGCTACACCCGTCGGTGGTGACTGCCGGGCCGGAGCCGGGCACGGTCCGGTCCCGCTGGAGGGTAGGGCCGGCCGCGGTATCCTCGGCGCCGGGATTGACAACGACCGTCCCCCGGGAGCCGTCCACGCTCAAGGTAACGCCCTCGGCGATGGCGGTCACATCGCCCAGAGCCACCACGGCGGGAATGCCCAGGGAGCGCGCGAGGATGGCGGTATGGGAGGTCCTTCCTGCCCCCGCCAGCACCACGGCGGAGACGTAATCCAGCCGCATCCCGGCCGTCTCCGAGGGAGTGAGGTCGGCGGCCACCACCACGGAGCCCGGCCCGGGCGGAAACTCTCCGGTTCCCGCCGGTCCCCCGCCGGCGGCGCGCGCCAGCCGGGAGAAGACGTCCAGCACATCCTGGCTCCGCTGGGACAGGTACTCATCGTCCAAGGCCTGCAACCCGGCGGCCTGCTCCCGGGCCACCGCCAGCACGGCGCCGGCGGGCGCCTCCAGATGATCGCGAATTCTC
>DMHJ01000092.1 GCA_003449495.1 Clostridiales bacterium UBA8153 | reverse complement strand
CCGCCGCGGCCGCCATTAGCGCCAACACCATCATGGACACGATCGGCCTGCACATGGAAGGCTGCTGGGCCTGTGCCGTGCGCTGCAAGAAGGTGGTCAAGACCGAAGCGCCCCACTATGTGGATCCCACCTACGGCGGGCCAGAGTATGAGACCATCGCCTCAGTTGGCTCCTGCTGTGGCATCGGCGACGCGGCGGTCATCTCCAAGGCCAGCGAGCTGTGCAACGCCTACGGGGTCGACACCATCTCGACCGGCGCCAGCATCGCCTTTGCCATGGAGTGCTTCGAAGAGAAGATCATCACCCCGGAGATCTTGGGAGGGCTGGACCTCAGTTTCGGCAATGCCGGTGCCATGGTGGAGATGGTGCGCCGTATTGCCTACCGGGAGGGGCTGGGCGACCTCTTGGCCGGGGGGGTAATGCGGGCCGCGCGGCGGCTGGGAGCAGCTGCCGGGCGACTGGCCATGCATATCAAGGGACTGGAAGTGCCCATGCACGAGCCCCGGCTGAAACACGGTCTGGGGCTGGGCTATGCGGTGTCCCCCACCGGCGCCGACCACTGCCACAATCTCCACGATACGCTGTACGTGAAGCCCGGCAAGAGCCTGGAGGACCTGGGAGCTTTGGGCGTGCTGGAGCCTCTGCCCGCCCAGGACCTGTCGCTGGACAAGGTCCGGTTGTATAGTTATGTCAGCAGCTGGCGTACCTTTGCCAACTGCTCGGTGCACTGCCAGTTCGTACCTTGGGACCTGGAGCAGACCGCCCAGCTGGTGCGCGGCATGACCGGGTGGAATGCCTCCGTCTTTGAGCTCATGAAAGTGGGCGAGCGGGCGGTGAACCTGACGCGTTGCTTCAACCTGCGGGAAGGATTCACTGCCGCCGACGATTACCTGCCCGAACGGTTCCATCGCGCCTTTTCGGCCGGTCCCCTCCAGGGCGTGGCGGTGGATCCGGACGCCTTGGCCGGGGCGCGCCTGGCCTTCTACCGCATGTCGGGATGGACCGATCAGGGAGTGCCCACCCGGGAGAAACTACATGAACTGGGCCTGGGGTGGCTGGCCGGGGTCATGGACTTTATCCCCTGAACCCGGTTCCGGCTCGGCCCGGGCCGAGACTGGCAGCGGGCAGGGGGATGGCTTTATGATCGAGGTGCCGGTCGGGCCCCTCACTATTTGCCGGCGGCTCAAGGAGCACGGCTTTGCCGCTTATGTGGTGGGGGGTGCCGTGCGGGACGCACTGCTGGACCGCCCGCCGGTGGACTGGGACGTGGTAACGGATGCCCTTCCCGGGCAGGTGGCCGCCGCCTTTCCCGGGAGTCGCCGCCGGGATGAGCAGTTTGGCCGGGTGCTGGTAGCGGGCGTCGATGTGCTGACCATGCGCAGCGACGGCAGCTACCGGGACGGGCGGCGCCCGTCGGAGGTGACCTTTACCCGCCACCTGGAGCTGGATCTTTTGCGCCGCGACTTCACCGTTAATGCCATGGCCTACGATCCCTTCACCGGTGTCCTCATCGACCCTACCGGAGGGCGGGAGGACCTGGAGCTGCGGGTGGTGCGCGCGGTGGGGGAGGCGGGCGAGCGCTTCGGCGAAGACCACCTGCGGGCCCTGCGCGCCCTCCGCCTCGGGGCGGTGCTGGGGTTCTCCCTGCACCCGCACACTGCTGCTGCCATCCGTGCCCACGCCACCCGGGTCGGGCTGGTGGCACCCGAGCGGGTGCGGGCGGAGCTGGAGGCCATCCTCCTGAGCCCCGGGGTCAGTCCGGCCTTGGAGCACCTGGCCGCCTGGGGGCTGCTCCCCGCCATGCTCCCGGAGCTGGAGCCTGCTTACCGGCAGAAGGAACGCAGCACCTTCCGGCACTGCGTGTTGACGGCGCACTATGCTCCGGCAGTGGTGGAGTTGCGCTGGGCCGGCCTCTTCCACGATGCCGGCAAGGTCGAGGGTGAAGGCGCCGACCATGCCGCCTCCAGCGCCTGCCTGGCCCAGACTGCCTTGGAGCGACTGCGCTCCCCCCGGCGGCTGATCCGCCAGGTAGTACGGCTGGTGGAACACCACATGTTCACCTATCCCGAGGGTACCCCCGCGGGCACCATGCGCCGGATGGTGTTGTGCCTGGGGCCGGATGGCGTGCGTGAACTGCTGGCCCTGCGCTATGCCGACCGGCAGGCTTCGGGCAGGCCGGGTCTGGGCGAACAAGGGGAGCGGGCCCTAGCCCACTTGCGCCAGGTGCTGGTGGAGGGGTCCGCCATCGGTCTTTCCCAGCTGGCCATCGACGGTGACGACGTGGCTAAGGCCCTCTCGTGGGTGCCGGGTCCGGGCATCGGACGCATCCTGGAGCTGGTCCACCGGCGGGTGCTGGATGACCCGGCCCTCAACCAGAGGGAGGCGCTGTTGCAGCTGGTCGAAGAGCTGGGCGGCCGGCCCGCAGAGAATGCCGGCGGCGGGGACTGACCGGGAGGGTCCGGAGGCACACTGGGTGCGGGCGGGTAGCCGGTCACGCCGGTGCTCGCTTCCGGTATGAGAGGGTGATTCTATGACCGCATGCCCAGGTGAAGGCCCCTTGTCCGGCCACCAGTTGCGGCAGCTGTTCGAGCAGCTCCGGCCCTTTGACCGCCGGTTGCAGCTGCGCCCGGACTCCCGGCTCCGCACGGTACTGGCTGCCAACGCCAACTTCCCCTTGGAGGTCCAGGCCCGGGGCTTCCTGGCGGCGGCGGGCGAGGGAGCGCAGTCGCCGCTCATCATCCAGCTCTCGTACCATGCCCTCCGCGCCTTTGGTGAAGGTGGGGCGAACCGGCGTCCGGCGGCGGAGGCCTTGGCGGACGGAGCCGGGTTGGCCGACCGGCTCCTCAGGACCCTGATACGCCAGTACGGGTGCCGGGTGGTGGCGTTGTCCCTCGACCACTTTCGCGTGCCGGCTTTTCCCGCTCTCCCCGGCGAGGCCTCGCGTCCCCGCGTGGCCGTGGCCAGGGCGCTAGTGGAAGATGCCGCCGGCTTCATGGCCGCCGCGGGCGGGCTGGAGCCCCCCACCCGGGAGGAAGCGGCGTCCTACGCCGGCTACCTGGGCTCCCGGCAGTACCTGGCCTTCCTGGAGGATTTTTCTCGGGTGGTCGCCTCTATCCGGCCGGCGTGGGCCATGATCGACACGGAGAAGCTGCCGCCGGTGCTCAACTGCGCGGTGACCCGGGAGGTAACGGGCATGGTCAGGCAAGTGCTACTAGACCGGGAAGTGATGATGGAGGCCGAGTATGGGGCCACGGGAACGGCCGGGGAGGCCTCCAGCTACCGGCGCCTGGAGGGAGAGCCCTTGGCGCGTTTTGCCGCCCAGGTAGCGGCGTTCGTGCAGTACACCGGCGCCGATGCCATTGCCTATCCCATCGGCATGGTGCACGCCGCCCCCAGCGGTGAGTCCCACGAACCTGACCGGGTGCGGTTGGAGACGGTGCAGCGGGCCATCATCAAGCGCACCGGGCGATACGTACCCTTCGCGCAGCACGGAGGTACCGGCGCGGCGTCGCTGGCCCGGGGTCTGGTGGGAAAGAACAATGTGAACACGGGATTTCTGGTGGCGGCGGCCAACGCCGTGGCAACCTATGCCGGCGAACACCGGGAAGGCATCCGCCGGGGGGAAAAGGCGGCGGCGGGCGTCTCCCTGTACCTGGCCGCCGTGGACGCCGTGAGGCGGGAGACCGTCCGGCGCCTGCAAGAGGCCGGTACCTGGCAGGCCGGGCAAGAGATCAAGTTTAAGCCTGGAGGCGGCGGGCCGGACCGGCCGGAGCCTGTGCCGGATCCAGACAGAGAGTGAACTCGGGAGGTATGGCTATGGCTAAACGCATCTTCGATCCGGCTACCCTCATGTATCCTCTGCCGGTGGTCCTGCTTTCCTGTTGCAACCGGGAGGGGAAGCTGAACATCATCACCCTGGCCTGGGCGGGAGTTTCGGCGTCCGAGCCGCCCATGATCACCGTGGGCATCCGGCCCTCCCGCTACTCCTACTCCATGGTCTGCGAGGTGCGGGATTTCGTCATCAACGTGCCCAGCGAAGACCAAATTGAAGCGGTGGACTTGTGCGGTACCAAGTCCGGGCGGGACGTGGACAAGTTCGCCGCCTGCCACTTCACTCCCGTGACGGGCAAAGCCGTGCAGTCCCCGCTGATCCAGGAGTGCACCCTCAACCTCGAGTGCGTGGTCCGGCACCAAGTATCCGCAGGCAGCCACGGCATCTTCATGGGCGAGGTGGTGGCGGTGCACGTGGACGAATCCATCGCCGATGAGCGGGGGCTACCCGATCCGGCCAAGCACCGCCCGGTGCTCCTGCACCGGGGGTCCTATCACGGGTTGGGGCACCTTCTGCGGAAGCGCTAGCGTGAACCTGGGAGAGCTGGTGCCGGGCACCCTGGTGGAGCGCTCCCAGCGGTTTGTTGCCCGGGTAGAGGTGGCGGGCACGGCGGTGGAGGCACATGTGCCCAATTCGGGACGCCTGGCCGAGCTCATGCTCCCGGGGACCGCCGTGCTCTTGCGCCGGGACCCCGGACGCGCCCGGCGCAGGACCGGGTGCGACTTGGTGCTGGTGGATCACGGCGGGGGGTGGACGTGCGTGGACACGCGCCTACCGCCTCACCTGGTGGTGGAGGCCATCCGCCGCGGCGTGCTGCGGGAGTTCCCCCCCACTGCCGTCGTCGAACGGGAGGTCCGTCTCGGGGGAAGCCGCTTGGACCTCCGGGTGGCCTATGACCAGATGACCGGCTATGTGGAGACCAAGTCGGTAACGTTGGTACAGGATGGGAGGGCAATGTTCCCGGATGCGCCGACCGCCCGGGGCACCCGGCACTTGGCCGAGCTGGCTCGCTCCGTGGCGCCGGGCATCCGCGGGGTGGTGGTGTTCGTGGTGCAGCGCCCGGATGCCGTCACCTTCGCTCCCCATGAGGTTATGGATCCTCACTTCGCCGCGGGCCTACGGACGGCGAGGGGGCGAGGAGTGGAGGTGCTGTGCTACAGATGTGAGACCACGCCCAGCTCTATTGCCATCGGCAAGCGGCTGCCGGTGCATCTCGGTTAGCCGGTGGCGGGCGCTCGGCCGGCATGCCGGGACGAGGGCCACCCGGTACCGGCTCCGCTACTGGTAACGGGGCCTGACCCACCGAAGCCAATGCTACCGGCGACACCGGCGGGGCACTCTGCCCGCCGGTGACCGCGGGGAACGGCAGACTTTCCGGGCGGTGAGGGCAGGCCCCCGGTACCGCGCTCCCGGGGCCCCCAGGGGCGAGTCCAACCGGGACCACCGTCCGGCTTTCCACCGGTACCCCCCTCGTTACCCGCCCCTTCCCGCCAGGTGCCGGCGCCACCGGCCCGGCCTATCCCCAAAGCGACAATGGGTGTCGCGGGTTGCCAGAAGGCGCCCGGGCAGGAAAAGGGCACCCAAAAGGGCCACGACAGGCCGGAATCACCCTTGCCATACTAGATGTAGTGGTTTAGCCTATAGGAAGAGCCTAGATGTTGCGGGGAACAGGTGTACGCCGCATGGCCACACGCAAACCCGTGGGCCGGCACGGTTATGGCCGGATTAACTCTGGGACGAGAGGGAGTGAAAGCCGGGCCTGGTCGAGTGACCCCCGGTGCGGGGACGCGACCGGTGTAGGCAGGTGGCTATGAAATGTCCGTTCTGTGGCTCGCCGGATAGCCGGGTACTGGATACCAGGTCTACCGATGAGGGCGAAGTGATCCGGAGAAGAAGGGAGTGCCCGCACTGCGACCGCCGCTTCACCACCTACGAGAGGATGGAGCTCACCCCACTGATGGTGGTGAAAAGGGATGGCAAGCGGGAAGGGTTCGACCAGTCCAAGGTACTAAACGGGATGCTCAAGGCCTGCGAAAAGCGGTACATCGCCCTGAGCGTCTTGGAGGAAGCGGCCGCCGCCGTGGAGAGAGAGCTTAGGCACGCCGGATGGAGCGAGGTCAGCAGCCAAGAAGTGGGCGAGCGGGTCATGGAGAAGCTACGCGCCATTGATGAAGTTGCCTATGTGCGCTTTGCCTCGGTGTACCGGCAGTTTAGAGACGTGGGCAGGTTCCGCGAAGAGCTCGAAGCGCTGCTGGCCAGAAAGGATCGTTGAGTAACAGGAGGTCTGTCCATGCGGGAGCCGGTGTTCAGCGAGAATGCCATAACGGTACTGAGAAAGCGTTATCTCAGCCGCGACGGCGAAGGCAACGTAATCGAGACTCCCCAGGAGCTGCTTTGGCGGGTGGCCCGCAACGTGGCACTCATGGATATTCTCGATCATCCCGAAGTACGTGGGGAGACTCCCTGGCCGGTGCCAGGCACAGGCCGGGATTGGGCCTTCTCGCCGACGGACCGGGACATGGATACCTTGCATATGGCCTACGGCCGGTTGGCCCGGCAGGGCAGGACCAAGTGTGATTTCCAGCGGGTAAGGGAACTGGTGGAGCGGGAAGCCGGCGTCCTGGGGGAACGGGCGGGAGCGTTTTACGAGCTGATGGCCGGCGGCGAATGCCTGCCCAATTCCCCCGCCCTAATGAACGCAGGCCGGGAACTGCAGCAGCTGTCGGCCTGTTTCGTGTTGCCGGTGGAAGACTCCATGGTGAGCATATTCGATTCCCTCAAGCATGCGGCTCTCATTCACCAGTCGGGTGGGGGTACGGGGTTTGCCTTCTCCCGCCTGCGGCCAAAAAACGACGTGGTCCGCTCCACGGGAGGGGTGGCGTCGGGCCCGGTCTCGTTCATGCGGGTCTTCAATTCCGCCACCGAGGCGGTGAAGCAGGGTGGTACCCGGCGGGGGGCCAACATGGGCATCTTGCGGGTGGACCACCCGGACATCCTGGAATTCATTGCCTGCAAAGAGCGGAACAGCGATATCACCAATTTCAACATCTCCGTGGGCCTTACCGATAGCTTCATGCAGGCGGTGGACTCCCAAGGGGAGTATGCTTTGGTCAACCCGAGGGATGGCAAAGTCACGGCCACCCTGGCGGCCCGGGAGGTGTTCGACCTCATCGTGCACCACGCCTGGAAGAACGGCGAGCCCGGCATCGTCTTCCTGGACCGTCTCAACCGGGATAACCCCACGCCGGAACTGGGCGAAATCGAGAGCACCAATCCTTGCGGCGAGCAACCGCTCTTGCCCTACGAAGCGTGTTGCCTGGCTTCGATCAATTTGGCCAAGTTCGCCGGAAACGAACTTGATTGGAGCGCCCTAAGCCGGTGTGTGCGCTTAGCTATACACTTCTTGGACAACCTGATTGACGCCAACAAGTATCCACTGGCAGAGATCGAGCTGATGGTGCTGGGCAACCGCAAGGTCGGCCTAGGAGTGATGGGATGGGCGGACTGTCTGATCAAGCTGGGTATTCCCTATGACTCTCCCGAGGCCGTGGCGTTGGCCGACCGGGTCATGGGGTTCATCCGCTCAGAAGCTGTGGCCGCTTCCGCCGGACTGGCGGACCAGCGCCGGCCGTTCCCGAACTTTCCCCGCAGCACCTACCACCGGGCGGGCCTGGCGCCTTTGCGCAACGCCACCACCACGACCATCGCGCCCACCGGGACCATCAGCATCATCGCAGGTACCTCCAGTGGCATTGAGCCCTTGTTTTCCATCGCCTTCACCCGTCATGTGCTCGATCAAGAGCAACTGGTAGAGGTAAACCCGCTGTTTGAGGAGGTAGCCCAGCGGCTTGGCGTCTACAGCCGAGAGCTGATGGCGCGCATCGCCCAAGCCGGCACCCTGGCCAACATCACCGAGTTGCCGGAGGAAGTACGCCGGGTGTTCGTGACGGCCCACGACATTACCCCGGAGTGGCATATCCGGATGCAGGCGGCTTTCCAGAAGCACACGGATAATGCCGTGTCCAAGACCGTGAATTTCCCCCACAGCGCCTCCGAAGCCCAAGTGGCGGAAGTCTTCCGTCTGGCTTACCGGCTGGGATGCAAGGGGGTCACCGTCTACCGGGACGGAAGCCGGGAATTCCAGGTACTCACCAGCGGACCGGGGGCCGCCCCGGGGCCGGCGCCCCGGGTACCTCACGATGTCAACGGCAGCTGGGGTAAGATCCGGCCCATTGCCCGCCCTACCCGCCTTTCGGGATGTACCGATCAGCTGGTGACCCCCCTGGGGAAGCTGTTCCTCACCCTGAATGCGCTGCACGGGCATCCCTTGGAGATGTTCGCCCAGATCGGTAAGGCGGGCAGCGACGTCAGCGCCTTTACCGAGGGCATCGCCCGGCTGATCTCGCTGTCGCTGCGGGCCGGAGTGGACCCGCACGAGGTGGCCGACCAGTTGCGGGGTATCGGGGGTAGCAGCTCGGTGGGCTTTGGCCCCCACCGCGTGCGCTCCGTACCCGACGCCATCGGGCAGTTTCTTGCGGAGTATCTCAATGCCCAGGCCGGGGACGACGAGGGGACGGGGTCCTTGCCATTGCGGGAGGTGGGGGGAAGGACGCGTCAGAGCTTCCAGCTCTGCCCGGCATGCGGATGCCACTCTCTCGCCCACGAAGAAGGATGCGCCAAGTGCTTCGCCTGCGGGTACAGCGAATGCTAGCGTGACCGTGCTGCGA
Organism: Clostridiales bacterium UBA8153; assembly: GCA_003449495.1. Taxonomy (GTDB): domain Bacteria; phylum Bacillota; class Sulfobacillia; order UBA8153; family UBA8153; genus UBA8153. The sequence continues at coordinate 1,013 of DMHJ01000092.1, read as the reverse complement.
GGCTGGCGTACGCGGTATCCGTAGTTCCCGGGGCCTGGACCGAGGGCAGGCAACGGCCGCACGGCCGCCGGAGAGCACGCCGGCGCCGGTCCTGCTAAGCTACCGCGGGTAGCACCCGGTGAAGCCGGGGTGGCCGCGAGCTAGAGGTGGCGGGCCAGAGCGCTCTTCAGGAGCAGAAAAGCTGCTCCTGGGTCGGTGATGTCTTGGACCATGGCCTCCATCGGGCATAGGGCCCCAGCGGGATTGGCGATGAAGGGCACCAACGTGCCCCAGAGGTGCAAGACATGCCGGCCGGCCAACACCCGGCCGGCACTCTCACTCATGATCTCCCCAAAAACGCCGGCCACGCCCCAGTGCACCAGGACGAGGGCGGCCGCCCGACCCACCACCCGGTCGGCCACGGCGGCTCCGGTGAGGCCAGGGCCCACGCTTTGGACGAGCCGGAGCAGGGGCACGAGGCGGTTGCCCGGCTCTGAAGCTAGAAGCTCCCCCCGGCGTACTGCCACCACCGAGGCTCCCCCGCTGCCCAAAAGCTCCCTGGCCCGCTGCAAGTCCTGTCCGACCAGTGCCGCCACCGTCCTTTCGCTGTCTTTCCCATGATACGACGGCGGGCGTGCAGGCGCAAGCGCTCCGGGCAGCGCGGCACGTGTAGCTGCCGGTGGCAGAGGCCCCCCCGGCGGCTTAGATATATCCGCGTAACCCGGCCGATGCCCGGGCCTGGAAGGGACCATCGCCGCGGGTGCGCTGCCCCCCATAGGCACGGTGCCCTGCCCGCGCTAATAACCGTAGGAGCCGGTCGCCGTTGGGCGCCGGAGCCCGGTCAACCCAAGAGAGAGTCATCCGCCGCCCGACTCTATACATCCCGCATCCCAGGCGATACGGCCTCTCGACTGCTAAAATCAGGCGGTTCCCAATAAATATTCCTTGAGAGTCTTTGCGGCTACAGCAGGAAACCGGCTGCAGGCGTAGAACGGAACAAATATTCCATGTAAATTCCATGAAAGTCTTTGCAA
>DMHJ01000138.1 GCA_003449495.1 Clostridiales bacterium UBA8153 | reverse complement strand
GGCATGAAGGTGGCATGCAGCCCGTGTTTGAGGGCGATGGTTCGCACCACCGAGCGGAAAGTGACGATGTTGTCGGCAGTGGTCAGGGCGTCCGTGTAGCGGAAATCGATTTCATGTTGTCCCGGAGCCACCTCGTGGTGGGCCGCCTCCACCTCAAAGCCCATCTCCTGGAGGGCCAGCACCATGTCGCGCCGGGCTTCCTCCCCGCGGTCGATGGGAGCTAGGTCGAAATAGCCGGCCTGGTCATTGGTCTTGGTGGTAGGGCGTCCCTGCTCATCCCGGGCGAACAGAAAGAACTCCGGCTCCGGTCCGGCCATGAGGGTGTACCCCAGGCCGGCCGCTTGGCCGATGGCCCGCCTGAGTACGTGACGCGGGCAGCCGGCAAAGGGGGTGCCGTCCGGGTTGCGAATGTCGCAGATGAGGCGGGCGGTAACCTCTGAGCCATTGGTCCAAGGCAGGATGGCAAAGGTAGCCGGGTCCGGATGAAGGTACATGTCCGACTCCTCGATGCGCACGAAACCTTCAATGGATGAGCCGTCGAACAGGAGTTCCCCGGAGAAGGCAGCTTCCAGCTGTTGGGATGGAATGGCCACGTTTTTGACGGTGCCCAGGATGTCGGTGAACTGGAGCATCACAAACTTCACCCGGGCTTCCTGGGCCTTCTTCAACACACTTTCCGGGTCCAGCCTAGTCACGGTCCTTCTCCCTACGTTCATCAGACCTCTCCGCCCTTCTGCGTTCGATTTCCTCCAACAGCTTGGCCCGGTCCTGGGTGACGGGCCGGTCGGCCCTCGACCCGGTAGGTGCCCCGGTACTACCGGCCACTGCCGGACGCCTGAACCGGAAGTGGGCATCACTGTCTTGCCGGACGTGAGGGGCAGGCGTTTGCTCCCGCTGCATGGCCAGGATGTCCCAGAGACGGTAGCCCCGGCGCCGCAACCGGGCCGCCCACGCCAGGGCATCGATGTCGGCCTGGGAGTACAGCCGGTGGTTGCCGGGCGTCCGTACCGGGACGACCAGCTGCTGGGTCTCCCAGTAGCGGATCTGCCGCTCGGTCAGCCCGGTCAGCCGCCTGGCCACGCCGATGGCGAACAAAGGTTCATGCCGGTTCTTCACTTGGACCACCACCACGCCCGTATGGTGCCATTCTAGGCGCAACGGTGAGTGGCGTCAAGGAGCTTGTAAGATAATCTAACAAAACTCCCCAGTGACATCCCGTGGAGGAGCTGGTATAGTGTAAGACAAGGAACAGGCTGCCGACCATTCGGTGTAGGCCGGGCCTAGAGCAGCGGGAACCCGCAGGACCTATGGGTCCTTGCGGGTTGCTTGTTTGGAGGGGTGATGCTTGCTTACCAGCTGGATACTGCGCGCGTACACCAGGCGTACCGGGCTTACCCGGTCTTCTGCCGCTACCCTGCAGGGCGTGCTGAGCGTCGCCATCAACCTGGCGGTGGCCCTGGGCAAGGTCTACCTGGCGCTGCGCCTGCACAGTTTGGCGCTCTGGGCCGATGCCGCCAACACCGCCTCCGACTCGCTCACGTCCCTGTCCATGGTGGCCGGGTTTCGCGCGGCGGCCTCTCCGCCGGACCGGGAGCATCCCTACGGGCACGGGCGGTGGGAGGAGCTGGTCGCCCTGCTCTTATCCCTGGTCCTGGTGTGGTCGGCGGTAGAGCTAATCGTTGCGGGCTGGCACCGGGTGCAGGGGGAGGCCGGCGACCCGTGGGATGGTGCCGCTCTATGGATGCTGGCAGTGCTGGCGGTCATGGCCCTGGCTAAGGAGTGGCTGGCGCGGTTTGCCCTGCACCTGGGCCAAGCGGTGGGGGCTCCTGCCCTGGTGGCGGATGCCTGGCACCACCGGGTGGACGGACTGGCCGGAGCTGCGGTGGTGGCAGGACTTTTCGTGTCTAACCTGGGGTATCCACGGATCGATGGATGGCTGGCCATGGGCGTAGCCGGGCTGATGGCGAGGACCGGAGTGGTCCTCGGCCTGGGTGTAGTGAGCAGGCTGTTGGGTGAGAGGCCATCCGGCCAGGTGGTGACGGCCATCGGACAGGCTGCCCGGGGAGTGGACGGTGTGGAGGAAGCCCACCAGATCCGGGTGCATCACTACGGCCAGCGGCAGGTGATATCCTTGAACATTCACGTCGAGCCCCGGCTTTCCGTGGAGCACTCCCACGGTATCGCCACCGAAGTGGAACAGCGGGTCAGGGAGGCTCTGCCCGGTTCCGATGTGGTGGTGCACGTGGAACCGGGGCCGGGTTAGAGTGGAAGCAGGCTCGCGTACCAGGCGGAGGGGGATGCTCTGGGCATCCCCCTCGGTGCAGCTCCAGGCCGATCTAGCTTACTCCCACGGCCAGATTAGCCGCACCGTCCTCCGGTAGGAGGTGCGGAAGTCCCGGGCTGCGTGCCAGGCGCGGGCGAAGAAAGCATCCTTACCGGCTTCGTCGTCCAGAACGGCGTCGAATCCATCCCGGACGGCCTGGTTAAGACCGTCTGAAACGGTGGCGAAGGTGACGCCTCTCTGCTGCAGGCGCTCGGCCGCGGCCGCCTCCGTCAGGCGGAAATTGCCGTAGTGGGTGATCAAGCTGACGATGGCGGCGTTGGTGACGATGGCCGGCAGGTCGGGTGGCAGCTCGTTCCAGCGGGCGAGGTTGATCTCGATCCCGGTAGCGTGGGA
>DMHJ01000098.1:2116-17442 GCA_003449495.1 Clostridiales bacterium UBA8153 | reverse complement strand
TCTACTGCAGAAACGCCGTTCGAGACTGGGAGACGCAGCTGGAGATGCCGGGGCCAGGTATGCCCGGTAGGTCGCAACTGGGGACAATCCAGATCGTGTTCAAGCCAGCCTCCTCAACAAAGCGGGTACTCATTCCCGCTGTTCCCGGCTGCGACCTCGGTGCCGGATGCGGGCGGCGGATGCTACCTCTTGCCCCCGGTTCTTGAACACCCCAAGCGTACGCCGCTGCGAAAGGTTCGGACGGCCGTACCGTCGCCGTAACAAGTTGGTCGCTCTCAGTGTCCAAGTACGCAAGGTGCCCGGCAAGCCTACCCGTCCCGGCTACTCTCGCATTACCCAAGCTACGGCCTACGCTGGACGCTAGCATGGTCAGGGCCAGCAACAACACTACCCATCGCCGCATAGCAGACCGCTCCCTTGGTCGAAAGAAGCCAAGCATTGCTAGTCTTAGCGGGATTTGCCTGCCATTTGCCCCCTGAATCTCCCGGCCCCGTAGAGAGCTGCCTACATCGTGAGCCTCTTGGGCTGGCGCAATCGCAACGGTGCCGGGATCTCCAAATGCCAGTGGCAGCACGGCAAACCGGAGAGCTTGCGGCACCCACCCAAAGATGCCAAGGACCTCTATCCCCAGGCCGGCTCTGCCTGTCTCTTTAGGCTGTGGCACTCCCCCCCAAGGATCGCCGGCAGGTGGAGGCGTCTTCCCGGGAGGCTTTCCCCCTCAACCGCGGGCTAGGTCCGCCGGGGTATTGCATAAGCATGCCATATCGCGTATAATCATGTGGAGATTGGTGCCAAAGGGGGGCCCGTATATGGCAAACAAAGTCGTGCTAGCCTACTCAGGCGGACTGGACACTTCGGTCTGCATCAAGTGGCTGGAGGAGCGCTACCAGGCGCAGGTCATCGCTTTGACGGTGGACGTAGGACAGGGCAGAGATCTGGACGCCATCAGAGAGAAGGCGCTGAAAACCGGGGCGGTGGCGGCGTATGTGGTGGGCGCCCAGGAGGAGTTCATCACCGGCTATTGCTGGCCGGCGCTCAAGGCCAACGCCGTTTATGAGGGCAAATACCCGTTGACCGCGTCGCTGTCCCGGCCGCTCATTGCCAAACTGCTGGTGGATGTAGCCCATGCCGAGGGTGCCACCGCCGTCGCCCACGGCTGCACGGGCAAGGGCAATGACCAGGTGCGATTTGACGTCTCGGTGGCGTCGCTCTCTCCGGACCTCAAGGTAATCGCACCGGTGCGCGAGTGGCCCATGTCTCGCCACGAGGAGATGGAGTACGCCATGGCCCACAGCATACCGGTGCCGGTAACCAAAGGCACCCCCTACAGCGTAGACCAGAACCTGTGGGGGCGGAGCATTGAATGCGGTCCGCTGGAGGACCCATGGGTAGAGGCACCGGAGGACGTCTTTGAGTGGACATCTGACCCCGGCCAGGCCCCAGGAGCACCGGAGTACGTCACCATCGCCTTTCACCAGGGGATACCCACCGGACTCGACGGCAGAGCCATGCCGGGCAGCGAACTGGTGGCCGAGCTCAATGCCCTGGGTGGACGGCATGGCGTGGGCCGCATCGACCACGTGGAAAACCGCCTGGTGGGCATTAAGTCGCGGGAGATCTACGAGTGCCCGGCCGCCGTCATCCTGCTTGCCGCACACCGGGACTTAGAGTCGCTGAATCTGCCCCGGGAGACCGCCCAGTTTAAGCCGGGCCTGGAGCAAAAGTATGCCGAGCTGGTCTACGAGGGACTCTGGTATTCTCCCCTACGCTGTGCCATCCAGGCTTTTGTTGACAAGACCCAGGAGACCATCACCGGCGAGGTGAGGATGAAGCTCTTCCGCGGCTTCTGCCAGGCGGTAGGCCGGCGCTCTCCCCACGCTCTCTACGATTATCAGCTGGCCACCTACGACGCAGCCGATAGCTTCCGGCACCAGTCGGCGGCAGGTTTCATCGACATCTGGGGATTACCCACCCGGGTGTACGCTGCCGTCAATGGCCCCAAGCCGGTCCCGAGCGTGGCCGTGGCGGGTGATGGTCGTTGAAACTCTGGGGTGGTAGATTTGCGCCGGGCGCGGGAGGTCAGGCCCAGCGCTTCACGGCTTCCATAGGCTTTGACCGCCGGCTCTACCAGGAGGATATCGCGGGTAGTCAGGCCCATGCCCGCATGCTGGCAGCTCAGGGCATCATCACGCCGGTGGAGGCCGGGAGCATCATTGACGCGCTGGACGAGATCGGCCAAGAGATCGGCTCTGGCCAGTTCACCTTCGCGCTAGAAGACGAAGACATACACATGAATGTGGAAAGGCGGCTCTTGGAGAAACTGGGAAGTGTGGGAGGCAAGCTGCATACTGCCCGCAGCCGCAATGATCAGGTGGCCCTGGATATGCACATGTTTGTGCGCAACGGCGCCGCCGAAGTCGTCCGGCGGATCACCGCGCTGCAGTCAGCACTGGTGGATAGAGCCACGGTATACCAGGACGCCGTGATGCCGGGATGCACCCACCTCCAGGCCGCCCAGCCGGTGTTGCTTGCCCACCATCTCCTGGCCTACTTCCATATGCTGGAGCGCGACCGCGGAAGGTTTCTGGAGTGCCGGGCACGCGCCAACCTGTCGCCCTTGGGCGCGTGCGCCCTGGCGGGCACTTCCTTTCCCATTGCGCCCGAGCTGGTAGCCAAGGAACTGGGTTTTGATGGCGTGTACGCCAACAGCATCGATGCCGTCTCCGACCGGGATTTCGTCATCGAGTTCATCTCCGCTGCTGCTCTCGTCATGGTACACCTCTCCCGGTTGGCCGAGGAGCTGGTGTTGTGGTCCAGCCAGCCGTGGGCCTGGGTGGAGCTATCCGATGCATACAGCACCGGTTCGAGCATCATGCCGCAAAAGAAGAATCCGGACACGGCCGAGCTGATCCGCGGCAAGACCGGCCGGGTGGTGGGCCACTTGATGGCCATGCTCATGGTGATGAAAGGGCTCCCCCTGGCGTATAACTCGGATATGCAGGAAGACAAAGAAGGCTTGTTCGACGCCGTGGATACGGTGAACGGATGCCTGGAGACCATGGCCGGCATCGTCGGGAGTCTGGCCTTTAACCGGGAGCGCGCGCTGGCCGCCGCGGCCAAGGGGCATACCACGGCGACGGAGCTGGCAGACTACCTGGTCAGGCAAGGAGTGCCTTTCCGCGAAGCCCATGCCGTAGTCGGTCGTCTGGTTCGTCTCGCCCTGTCCCGGGGCGTGGAGCTGGACGGGCTGAGCCTCGCAGACCTGCAAGGTGCCTCATCCTGCTTTGGGCCCGAGGCTCTGCAACTACTGGATCCGGTGGCGGCGACTGGGGCTAAGACCTCGCCGGGGGGCACCGCCCCGGCCAATGTGGCCCGGGCCTTGGCCGTGGCCAGGCGGGTTCTGTCCGAAAGGTGAAGAGTAGAAGCGTGGGCCGCCCGCCCTGGGCGGCTCTTGGCCTTCTTGGGAGCGGAGCAGGAAACCGGTGATGGGGAGATGAACTATGGGATGGCTAGCGGAGGGGAATGATGGTAGTACCGGCCGAGAGGGGGATTTGGCATCAACACTGACGTCAGTGCCCTAGAGCGGGCTATTGCTGAGCTCAAGGAGAAGCTGGCCCAGGATCCCGGGGATGATGGGACCCGGCTAGAGCTGGGCAAACTCTGCTTATTGGGCGGGCGCGAGGAAGAAGGACTGGGCTTGATCGCCGGGTTGGTGGAAAAGAGGCCCAAACATCCGGAATACCGGGTGGAACTGGCCAAGGCCCTGATCCAATCATTCAGGCGGGACGACGCCATTGCTGAGCTGCGGAGGGTGCTGGACCGGCATCCCAAGCACGTGGAGGCCGGCTTCTACTTGGGAGTGGCCTTGGCCGACCAGGCCAAGTACGATGAGGCCATCGACCAGTGGAAGGCGGTCCTGCGCATCAACCGCAAACATGCCCCCACCCACTACTTTCTGGGGAAGGTCTATGCCGTGAAGGGCATGATCGATGCGGCCGTCCATGAGACCAGGAAGGCCCTGGAGATCGCCCCCGAGAATACCATGGCCTACGCCCAATTGGGAGAACTCCTGCTCAGCCAGGGGAAGACCCAGGAGTCGCTCCGGTGCTGGCAGGCGGTCCTGCAGTTGGAGCCCCGCAACCTTCAAGCCCTGCACAATGTCGGTGCCCTGTACCTGAACCTGGGGAACGTGGACCAAGCCCTATCCAGCTTTAAGCGCGCCTTGACGTTTGGCTCCGAAAGCCCGCTGGTCTATTTCAACCTGGGGGTGGGCCACGCCATCAAACAAGAGATGGACTTGGCCATGGAGTATTGGCAGAAAGCCGTGGCTATGGAGCCCAAGTATTACGCCGCCCACTTGAACCTCGGAGGAGCCTATGCGGCCCGGGGCGACTATGAGGCGTCCATCGGCCATATGCTGAAGCTGGTGGAGCTGGCCCCTACAGAGGTAGATCCCCACGCCTTCTTGGCGGAAATGTACTACCGGAGCCAGCGCCATGCCGAAGCGCTGGCCGCCTGCGATCAGGCCCTGTCTCTCAAGGACAATGTGGACCGGGCGCACTTCCTACGGGGGATTATCCTGCTCGCCTTGGACCGGGCACACGATGCCCTGGTCGCCTGGGCCCACGCCCAGGAGATCAACGCCAATGTGGTACTGGAGGCCGCCAGGTTCATACATGAGTTTGTCCCGGATGCCGACATCGAACGGGCGGCCCGGGCGGCTCTCACCCCGGATCAGAAAAAAGTGGTGGCTTCGGTCCGGAGCCTGAAGGAGCAGGCGCCATCGCCCTGAGGCTGAGCAGGTGGGGACTACGGGGCTCCGGGTGCCCCGCGCGGCAAGCTCGTTCAGCCGTTCCCGGTTACGCTCCTACCCGCGTGAGGTCTTCTCGGGCCGTTCCCGAGTCTCGCTACTGCCATGGGGCGGGGGGACTTCCGGCTGAAGATCGCACCCAGCTCTGGCTTTCCGCGATGGCATCTTTCTCCCTGGGGAGAGGAAATGGTAGGTGAGGGGAGTGAAGCTGTTGGAGGCCGGGGTGTTTCACCGTCCTGACGAGGTGATCGCCCTGGTGGGGCCCAGCGGATCGGGCAAGAGCCACGCTGCTCTGCAGCTGGCCCACGAGCTTCGTTCCGACGTCATCATCGATGACGGCCTGCTCATCGAGGAATCGCGCATCCTGGCCGGACGCTCGGCCAAACGGGAACAGAGCATGGTAGCGGCAGTGCGGCGGGCCATCTTCGCCGAGCCGGAACACGCCGCCCAGGTGCGGGAGGGACTGGCTGTAAGACGGCCGCGCCGTGTGCTGATCATCGGCACCTCGCGCGGCATGGTCAACCGCATCGCGGAGCGCCTCAACCTTCCGCGCCCGCACCGGTACATCGGCATCGCAGAGGTCTCCTCCGCCGACGAAATCCAGCGCGCCTTGAAAGAAAGGCGGGACCAGAACAAGCACGTGATCCCCGCCCCGACCTTTGAGGTGAAGAAGACATTCTCCGGGTACCTCGTCCACCCGGTGCGACTGCTGCTCCGATCCAGGGGGACCCATGCCCCTGATCACTACCTGGTGGAAAAATCCGTAGTGAGACCGACCTACTCGTCCCTGGGGAAATTCTTCATCGCCGACTCAGTACTGATGTCCATCGCTGTCAAGGCCTGCCTAGAAGTGGAAGGTGTTGCCCGCGTCCTCAGGGTCGCCCTCAATGACCTGCCCGAGGGTGTCGAAGTCAATGTCGACATAGCCCTGCTCTATGGTTGCCGGCCGATGACGGTGCTCATCGAGGTGCAGCACCGGGTCAAGCAGATCCTCGAACACATGACGGCTATCAACGTGGTCAGAGCCAACGTGGCGGGCAAGAAAATGCAGCTCGACCCCGCCCACCGCCCTCACTAGCCCGGCCTGGCCCAAGCGGCGTCCCGGCCGGACGCCTATGCGATCTACCGGTCACGTTGTTCGTACCTCCGGACCTGGTCTATTCCCTTCGTTGCCCGTACTGCACGGGCAGTAGCGTTGGGGGTCAGCTCCGAGCATATGAGGTATGGGCCGCCTTGGCCTGTCGCGACATCCCCGCCGGGACCGGTGCTACGACTACTGCCGGGCGGTCCGCCGCCGGGGGTGAATCCACTACCACAATCCATACCGGTGAGGTTGGCGGCAGGGCCGGGACTGTTCGTGTGGGACATGGCGCTCATGAGCAAGAGCCTGCGCGCTGCACCAGGAGAATCGCTGCGGCGTGTCCCGGCCTTGCTGACCGGCCATCACATCACCGGCCTGGTGGCGGGGACATGGGTGACGGCCGCGATCCAGTCGTCCAGGGCCACCACGGTCATGGTGATCTACCTGGTCAACGGCGGCATGATGAACCGATCCCAGGCGTTGGGGATGTGCACGGGGCCAGCACCGGCACGCCACTGACTGCCGATGGCATCGCCTTCGAGCTTACCGCTTGAGCCCTGCTGGCCATGGGCCTAGGCACCGCCGGCTTGCTAGTTTGGTTCCGGACGGGTGGGGAAGGGCTCGGCCCGGGCAACCTCCGGGTTCAGCTGTTTGCTCCTGGGCATGGGCATGACGGGCCGGGCGGTAGAGCCGCTGGTGCATTCCCCGGTGTGCGCAGAGCTGGTGAGGGAATACCACCGGTAACAACCGCCCTTGGGAGTGATGACGGGGTACTGATGACGGCAGTGGTCCAATCTTCCAGTGCCACCATCGGCATGCTGCAGGCCCGGGCAGGCCAGGGCTTGGTCGGCCGCGCCGCCGCCCTCCCCCTTCTCTTCAGGGATAACAGCGGCACCTGCGTTGCCGGTGGCCGGCCGGCCTCGGGGCAGCGGCCAATGCCCGGCGCGCAGCTCTTTTGCACCTGCTCATCAATGGCTTGGGTGCCCTGGTCTTCCTGGTCATGCTTCCTCTGGTCGTTTCCGGAGTGACCCGGCCTTCCGCCGAGGTAGTCAGGCAGATCGCCAACGCGCACACGCTCTTCAATGCGGTCGGCGCAGCGCCGCCATCGCCCCTTGCCTGTTGCCTATTGCAGCCGGCGTGCCGGCTGGTACCGGACGAACCTACCGAGCGTCCGGATACCCTATGCCTCGCGCCGCGATACCTGACCCCCCGCGAGCGGCAGACCGCCGCTTACCTGCTCTAGCTGGGACGTACGGCCCACCACTTGCCGGCGGCATCCTGCGTCGGGGTCGCTCCCGGTGGGCCCGCCCGGGCAAGCTCTCAGGGGGAAAGCCTGGAAAGGCTCGCCGGTCTCCAACGCCGAGTCGTGACCCGCCTGAGTGGCACCGGGGACCGCTTACCCTACCAGGCGCGTGAGCGCCATCAGCTGTTCCTCGGCCTGGCCCATGACCTGCGGGCATCGCCGGCTACGCCTGGCGCCCGGCCGAAAGACCGGCAGCTACCGGCCGGTAGGAGTCCGGACTTTCGGGGCGAAACCATGCTCCTGGGGGTGTCTCCTACCGGTTGTCCCAGACCGGCCTGGAGTGGAGAAGAGAGGGTCGAGCGGTGAAGATGGGCTATGGGCTGAGCCTCCAGCCGCAGCAAAAGCTGGTCATGACGCCCGAGCTGCGACAGGGCATCGCGATCCTGCAGATGAGCACCCAGGAGCTTGCCCAGTACCTGGAGGAGCAGCTGCAGGAGAACCCAGTGCTGGAGTGGAGCGAGGAGGCCGGGGTGGCGGAGGGGAGCGGCGGAGATGGTGAACCCCCGGAGTGGCCTGAGTATTTTGATGATGGTTCGGACCTTGGGCTCCCACCGATCCGTAAGGACCCGGAGCGGCGCCCGGTAGAACTACGGGCCCAGGAAACTTCCTTACACCAGCACCTCCTGGCTCAACTGCGGGAGAGCGACCTCACCTCAGAGGAGCTGCGCCTGGCGGAATTGCTCGTGGCGTCACTAGACGGTGACGGTTACCTGCGTGCCGAGGACTTACTACACCACCTGGACCCGCCGGCCGGCGGGGTGGAACGCGTCCTGTCCTTGATCCAGGCTTGCGACCCGCCAGGGGTGGGGGCCCGGGACCTGCGTGAGTGTTTGCATTTGCAGCTGGCTGCCCGGGATTGCCAAGAGGCAGTGATATGGGCCATTGTCGACCGCTACCTCCAGGAGCTGGCCGGCGGCCGGCTCCGCCTGATCGCCGAGTCCCTGGCAGTGGATGTGCGAGCTGTAGAGCGGGCGGCACAGGTGATACGCTCACTAGACCCTCGTCCCGGTGCCAACTACGGCTACCTGCAGGCCGGGTATATCGTGCCCGACCTATCCGTGGAAAGGGTGGGCGGAGAGTACGTGGTGGTGCTCAACGACGCCTCCGTCCGACTGGCCATCAGCCCCTACTATCGCCGCCTCGCCGGGACGACCCCCGACCCCGCCACCCGCAGCTACGTTTTACAGCGGCTACGCTCCGCCGCGCACCTCGCCCGCAATGTGGAACAGCGCCGGCTGACCCTGTACCGGGTGATGGAGAGCATCGTGGCTTGGCAAAGCGGATTCTTTGCCGGCGGTATCCGCTGCTTAAGGACCCTTACCTTGCGGGAAGTCGGTGACGAGCTTTCGCTCCATGAATCTACCGTCAGCCGGGCCGTGTCCAATAAGTACGTCCAGACCCCGCACGGGTTGTTCCCGTTGCGTTTCTTCTTCTCCAGCGGGGTGCCTGCAGGCTGCGCAAGACCTGCGGTCAGCGCGGAAAGCGTCAAGGCAATGATTCGGGATCTGGTCTCCGCCGAAGACCGGCATCACCCGTTGAGCGATGCCGGCCTAGCCGGCATGCTGGGAGAACAGGGCATCGCCATCTCCCGGCGCACCGTGACCAAGTACCGGGAAGCTGCCGCCATCCCCGCGGCGGCCAGGCGCCGGAGTTTCTGACCCAGCCCCATCCCTCACTCCGGTCATCAACTTCCCTGCCTGCCGGTGCAGGTTCCAGCTGCCGCCAGCTAGACAAGGCCATGCCAGCATGGACCCGGCGGCTTGGGCGGGTCACCCCCGGATCTGCTTTTCTGGGAAGCTGTGTGTCCGGGCCCATCAGGAAAATGTGGCCAAGCGTGCAGGATCTGGGATATAATGATCATGGGTGGTCGGGCATTCCCCATGGGAAGGATGGTCAATATGTCGGTCAAGGTGGGCATCAATGGCTTTGGCAGCATCGGGCGCCGTTTCTTGCGCGTTGCCCGGCAGAGACAGGGTATGCAAGTGGCGGCCGTCAATGACCTCACCGATCCTGCCACCCTTGCCCACCTGCTCAAATACGACTCCAGCTACGGTACACTGGATGAGCAGGTCACTACCACCGCCGACTCCATGACCGTGGGCGACAGTCGTATCCAAGTCACCTCCGAGCGGGACCCTGCCCGCATCCCCTGGAAGGAGCTGGGGGTGCAGGTGGTGATTGAGGCCACGGGAAGGTTTCGGGACCGCCAGCGCGTCGCTACGCACCTGGACCCCGGAGGGGCTCGTAAGGTGATCATCTGCGCGCCGGCCAAGGACGAGGATCTGACCGTGGTGATGGGAGTCAATCACAAGAGCTACGATCCTGCCCGCCATCATATACTGTCCAACGCATCGTGCACCACCAACTGCCTGGCCCCGGTGGCCAAAGTCCTCAACGACGAATTCGTCATTGCAAACGGCATGATGACCACCGTTCACGCCTATACCAACGACCAGGTGCTCCTGGACTTACAGCACTCGGACCTGAGGCGCGCGCGTGCGGCGGCGCTGTCCGTCATACCCACGTCTACCGGGGCCGCCTCCGCCATCAGTACGGTGCTGCCCGAGCTAAAGGGCAAGCTCAACGGTTTTGCCTTCCGGGTTCCCACTCCGATGGTATCCGTATTGGACCTGGTCGTCAACGTCGAGCGTCCGGCCACCGCAGAGAAGGTCAATGCCGCCATGCGCAGGCAGGCCGCCGGGGCCATGCAGGGGATCCTGAGCGTGAGCGAAGTACCACTGGTCTCCACCGACTTCAAAGGGAACCGGCACTCAGCGGTGGTGGACGCCCTGTTGACCATGGTCGTCGGCGATATGGTAAAAGTGGTGGCGTGGTACGACAACGAGTGGGCGTACTGTGAGCGCGTGGCCGATGTGGTGGAACAGGTAATGGCCCACAGGCTCTGAGCAGGCCCGCCGGAGGGTCACGCGGCGGGCCTGCGGCAGGGGCGTGCCCCTGGCCGGGGAGACGGCGGTCTCCCATCTTGGTACGAGGGCCCCGAGTGAAGCACCGTGGGCGACCGTACCCGGACCGGGCCGGCCTTACTACGGCGGTATGCGGGCAGAACCGGATCAGGACTAACCGACCCCGGGTCCAACCCGGGGCCGTTTTATTTGCGCAGTCAATTCCTGGCCGGCAGCCTGCCCCATCACGCGCCGCCCGGGTTTGCCTTCGGCAGGAGACTGCCGTCGCGAGAGAGAAAGGGCCCGGGGCGTACCAGCTGCGGAATGGGCGGACCCGGCGTTCTCCTCCAGAGGCTGCGGGCCGGCCTGCCGGAGGTCCCTTACGGGGAGCTTTGGAGGTAAGCGCGCCGGTGCGCGTAGCCCGCCGGCCGGGGATACGAGCGTGGCGGCGGGAAGTGACCGTGCCGGCCGGTCGCCATATGCTGGAGTACGCCAGCCGGTGTGGGCTCATAGGTGAAAATGCATGGGGCCTGGGGGAGTAAGGTCTGGTACTCTCATGGGCTGCTTGAGTGGGAGGTCTGCGGGGTTGCCCGGAAAGAGAAGTGTTCGTCAGCTGGACGTGGCGAACCGGAGAGTGCTGGTGCGAGTGGATTTCAATGTGCCCGTGGATGGCGATGGCCGCATCGCCGACGATACCCGCATGCGAGCCGCCCTGGACACCATCAACTATCTCCGCGAAGAGAAGGCCCGAGTCATTCTGATATCCCATTTCGGGCGCCCCCAGGGCCGAGTCGTGGAAGAGCTGCGCCTGGGAGCAGTGGCCGGGCGCCTGTCCGAGCTTCTGGGACATCCGGTTGTGTACGTCCCTTCGCTGGACTGGCCCACGGTGGCCAAGTCCTTGGCCGGGCTGGCTCCGGGCGGGGTGGCGCTTTTGGAGAACATCCGGTTCCACCCGGGTGAGGAGACCAACGATCCCGGGCTCGCCGCCCACCTGGCCGGACTGGGCGATGCCTTTGTCAACGACGCTTTCGGGGCGGCCCACCGGGCCCACGCTTCCACCACCGGCATCGCCCGGCTGCTGCCGTCGGCCAGCGGGATGCTCATGGAAAAGGAGCTCGAGGTGCTCGGCCGGGCCCTGAAAGCGCCGGAGCGTCCTCTGGTGACCATCATCGGTGGTGCCAAAGTCGCGGATAAAATCGGCGTGTTGGAGAACCTGATGACCATTGCCGATGCGCTACTCGTCGGTGGCGGAATGGCCAACACCTTCTTCCTGGCTCAAGGGCTGGAGGTGGGGACCTCCCTCATCGAACCGGCCAAGGTCCCGTTAGTCAAGACCCTCCTGGCCCGGGCGGCGGAGCTGGGGCGCCGCTTGGTCCTTCCCATGGATGTGGTGGTGGCCCGGGAGAAGGCAACGGGGAGTGTCACACGGGTAGTGCCCATCCATGCCATACCTAAGGGCTGGGCTGCCTTGGACATAGGTCCTTCCACCCGGGAAGAGTTCGCGCGCTTGGCGGCCTCGGCCGGGACGGTGATCTGGAACGGGCCCATGGGCGTGTTTGAGCTGGAGCCCTTCGCCGCGGGTACCGAGGCTGTGGCCAGGGCCGTGGCGGCCTGTCCCGGCACCACCATTGTGGGGGGAGGGGATTCCGTTGCCGCCCTGGAACAGTACGGACTGGCCGGGAAGATCCGCCATATCAGCACGGGCGGCGGTGCCGCTTTGGAGTTTCTGGAGGGCCGTCAGCTGCCTGGAGTCGCCGCCCTTGATGATGCCGGGGAGGGAACGGTATGAAGCGGCCGCTTTTGGTGGCAAACTGGAAGATGCACAAGGATCAAGCCGAGTGCCGGGCCTTCGTGCGCGGACTGCTAGAAGCCGGTGGTGTGGGGGAGTGCGCCGTCGTCCTCTGCCCGCCCTTCACCGCCTTAGAGGCCACCGGCCGAGCGCTGGTGGGGACCGGTCTGACCCTGGGGGCCCAGGACGTACATTGGGAGGAGCAGGGGGCCTTCACCGGCGAGATCTCTGTGCCCATGCTGAAAGCGTGCGGTTGTGAGTATGTCATCGTGGGCCACTCCGAGCGGCGGAGAATCATGGGCGAAACCGATGGTATGGTGCAGCTAAAGTTCAAGGCCGCCTGGGCGGGCACCCTCACTCCCATCTTATGCGTGGGGGAGACCCGCGAAGAACGCCAGCAAGGGAACACCCGGCAGGTGGTGGGAAAGCAGCTAGAGCTGGCCTTAGCCGGCAGCCGCCGGGACGCCGTGCCGCCGGCCATCGTCGCTTACGAACCAGTCTGGGCCATTGGTTCAGGCGTGGCGGCTACCGCCGCCGAGGCCGGGGAAATGGCCCGGTTCATAGGAGATGAGCTAAGGAGGCGGGGGAGCCCGTCTAACCAGCGGATCCTGTACGGGGGCTCCGTGCATCCCCAGAACATCGGAGAGTTCATGGCCCAGCCCGGCATAGACGGAGCCCTGGTAGGAGGGGCCAGCCTGGATCCGCATGTGTTCGCCGCCCTGGCCGCGGCCGCCGGGAGGTGCCGCTGACGGGAGCAAACCTCCGCCCGGTAGCCCTGATCGTGTTGGACGGTTGGGGGTTGGCGCCTCCGGGGCCTAACAATGCCGTGAGTGAGGCAGGCCGTACCCTGGCCCGGCTGTCCCTCAGCTACCCTTCCACCCGGCTGGCCGCCGATGGAGAAGCCGTGGGACTCATGTCCGGCCAGATGGGCGATTCCAACGTGGGCCACCTTAACCTGGGGGCCGGCCGCGTGGTGCTGCAGGACCTGGTCCGCATCAACCGCTCCATCGCTGCAGGCGAGTTCCAGCGTAACCCGGCCCTCTTGGCGCCGATGGCCCGGGTGGCCCGGAAAGGGCGGACGTTGCACCTGATGGGCCTGCTGTCAGACGGCGGGGTGCACAGCCACGAAGGCCATTTCTATGCGTTGCTGGGCATGGCCAAGGAACTAGGGGTCGAGGAGGTGGCGGTCCATGCCTTCCTGGACGGCCGGGATGTGTCCCCGGACAGCGGGGCCACCTACCTGCGGCGGCTGTCGGAAGTGATGACCGGGGCCGGCACCGGGCGTTTCGCCACGGTCGGCGGCCGCTACTACGCTATGGACCGGGACCGGCGCTGGGACCGCACCCGGCGGGCCTTCCTGGCCGTGGCTGCGGGCGAAGGAGAACGCGCCCGTTCGGCCATGGAGGCGCTGGCCGCAGCCTACGCCAGGGGCGAGCAGGATGAGTTCGTCCCCCCTACGGTCATCGGCGATTACCCGGGCGCAAGGCCGGGGGATGCGGCCATCTTGGTGAATTTCCGGGCCGACCGGGCCCGCCAGTTGGCGCGAGCCCTGGCGGCACCCGAGTTTGAACATTTCCCGCGCCCGTGCTGGTTGCCCATGGACTTAACCGGGATGACCCAGTATGAAGAGGAACTCGGGTTGCCGTACGCGTTTCCCCGGCTGTGCGTCGAAGCTACCCTGGGGGAAGTGGTGAGCCGGGCGGGACTGACCCAGCTAAGACTGGCAGAAACCGAAAAATACGCCCATGTAACCTACTTCTTCAACGGTATGAGCGAGAAGGTTTTCCCCGGCGAGGTCCGGCAGCTTATCCCTTCGCCCCCGGTGGCCACCTACGACCTCCAACCGGAGATGAGCGCACCGGCGGTGACCGCCGCCTTTATCCGGGCCATCCGGTCGGGCCGGTATGACTTGATCATAGCCAATTACGCCAACCCGGACATGGTCGGCCACACCGGAGTGCTTGAGGCGGCCAAGCGGGCAGTGGCCGTGGTGGATGATGGGGTAGCGGAGGTGGTGAACGCCTTGTTGGAGCAGGGAGGGGCGGCGCTCATCGTGTCCGACCACGGCAACGCCGAGTGCATGGCGGACGGCGCCGGCCACCCCTACACCGCCCACACTTCCAACCCGGTACCCTGCATCCTGGTGGATCCCGGCCGCCGCCACTGCCGGCTGCGCCCGGGGGTACTGGGCGAAGTGGCTCCCACCATAATCGAGATCATGGGATTGGACAAACCCCAGGCCATGACCGGCGCGTCGCTTATCAGCTGCGGGGGTGAAAGCTTGTGAGCGCGATACTCGGTGTTTTGGCCCGGGAGATCCTGGATTCCCGGGGGATGCCTACGGTAGAGGTGGAGGTGCAGCTGGCCGGCGGCTCCCGGGGCCGGGCCGCCGTTCCGTCCGGTGCCAGTACCGGCCGGCACGAGGCCTGGGAGTTGAGGGATGGAGACTCCCGCCGGTACCAGGGCAAAGGCGTGCTGCGGGCGGTGGCCAACGTCAATGACATCTTGGCCCCGGCCCTCACCGGCATGGATGTTCTCGACCAGTGCGGCGTCGACGCCCAACTCATCCGGCTCGATGGAACGCCCAACAAGGGGAGACTGGGCGCCAATGCCATCCTGGGCGTCTCCTTGGCCGTCGCCCATGCCGGCGCGGCCAGGCTAGACCTTCCGCTCTACCGTTACTTGGGAGGTGCGCTGGCCCGGGTGCTCCCGGTGCCCTTGCTGAACCTGGTCAACGGCGGCAAACATGCGGACAACGATGTGGATGTCCAAGAGTTCATGGTGGTTCCTTCCGGCATGGACAGCTTCGCTGCAGCCTTGCGGGCGGGCTCCGAGATCTTCCAGGCGCTCAAAGCCGGGCTGCGTCGCCAGCGGCTGGGTACTTCCATAGGCGATGAAGGAGGATTCGCGCCTGAGCTGGAGTCAAACCGGGCGGCCCTGGACATCCTGGTGGAGGCCATTGACCAGGCGGGGTACCGTCCCGGGGTGGACGTACAGCTGGCGCTGGATGTGGCCGCGACGGAGCTGGTTCGCGATGGAGCCTACGTACTCGAAGGGCGCCGGCTCAGCTCCCAGGAGCTGGTGGAGGTATATGCAGGCTGGGTGGACGCCTATCCCATCATCTCCATTGAGGACGGCCTGGCCGAGGACGATTGGGAAGGGTGGGCCGCCCTCACCCGCCGGCTGGGCGGACGCGTGCAACTGGTGGGCGACGACCTCTTCGCGACTTCCCGCTCCCGGCTACAGCGGGGCATCGCCGGGCAGGTGGCCAATGCCGTGCTCATCAAGGTCAACCAGGTGGGCACCCTCAGCGAGGCCATGGACGCGGTGCAGCTGGCCGCCGCGGCCAACTACGGCCGGGTGATCTCGCACCGGTCCGGCGAAACCGAGGATACTACCATTGCCGACCTGGCGGTGGCCAGCGGGGCGGGCCAGATCAA
>DMHJ01000098.1:0-1717 GCA_003449495.1 Clostridiales bacterium UBA8153 | reverse complement strand
CGCATTGAGGAGGAGCTGGGACAAGGAGCGAAGTATGCCGGTAGAGAGGGGTTGGGACCCCGGCATGGCCGGCCGGCCTAAGCCGGGCGGGCCCGGGCCACGTTACGGCATTGAACTTTGTCCCTGCTTGTGCTACAGTCTTTGTGTCTCCGCAATCAGTCGCGATCGGGGGGGACTTACCGGTGCTGAGAAACATCATCACGGTCTTGCATGTTCTGGTATCCTTAGGACTCATCACCACGGTGCTGCTGCAGTCGGGCAAGAGCGCCGGCCTAGGCATAATCGGGGGAGGAGCCGAGGCCCTGTTCGGCAGGCGTAAGGGCATCGATGAGGTGCTGGGCAAGGTCTCTACGGGTCTGGCGGGGGCCTTCTTGGTCACCGCCATCACCCTGACGTTGCTGGGGTCCTAAGAGGGAGGAATTCGGCGTGGAGCGGCTGGTATTCCTGGCGCCGTCGGCCGGTCTGTTGGGGTTGGCGTTTGCCCTGGTACTGGTGGCGCGGGTAAATCGGGCCCCGGACGGAGACGCCCGCATGCAGGAGATTGGGGGGGCCATCCGCGAAGGCGCCATGGCCTTTTTGAGCCGGGAATACCGCAGCCTGGCCTACTTTGTGGCGGGAGTGGCAGGCGTCATCCTTTTGGCCGGCACGCTGTTTCGGGTCGAGGGCATGCCGCCGGCCATGACCGTGGCCTTTATCGCCGGCGCGCTCAGCTCGGCTACGGCGGGATGGTTCGGTATGCGCACCGCCACTGTGGCCAATGTCAAGACGGCCCAGGCCGCCAGTAGGGGAACCAAGGAAGCGCTGGGGGTGGCGTTTGCCGGCGGCGGCGTGATGGGCATGGCCGTGGTGGGTCTGGGCCTGTTCGGGTTGGGCGCCATCTTCTACGCTTATGGCGACCTTACGGTCATCAGCGGCTTTGCCTTCGGCGCATCATCCATCGCCTTGTTCGCCCGGGTAGGCGGCGGCATCTACACCAAAGCCGCCGACGTGGGGGCAGACTTGGTGGGCAAGGTCGAAGCGGGTATCCCCGAGGATGATCCGAGAAACCCGGCGGTTATTGCCGACAACGTCGGCGACAACGTGGGCGATGTGGCTGGCATGGGCGCCGATTTGTTCGAGTCGTACGTCGCCTCCATCGTGGCCGCCATGACCCTGGGCATGGTGGCGCTGGGGCCCATCGGCGTGGCCTTGCCGCTGGTGGTGGCGGCCGTGGGCATCGTTTCCGCCATCCTGGGTACTTTCTTCGTCCAAGCTGGAGAAAAACGCGATCCGGCCACGGCGCTCAGGCTGGGGACCTTCGCCGCCGCCGGTTTGGTGCTGGTGGTCACCTTCCTTGTGGTGCGGACTTTCTTCGTCGGTCTGGGGGCCTTCTACGCCATCGCTTCCGGGCTTGCCTCGGGGGTCCTGGTGGGCCTGATCACCGAGTACTATACTAGTTCCGGAGGTAAACCCGTGCGGAGTATCGCCGAAGCCTGCAGGACCGGCGCGGCCACCAACATCATTACCGGACTGGCTGTGGGCATGCGCAGCACGGCTTGGCCCGTGGTGGTACTGGCCGGGGCCATACTACTGGCCTTCGAGATGGCCGGCTTGTACGGGATCGCCCTGGCGGCCGTGGGGATGCTGTCCACCGTGGGGATGACGGTGGCCGTAGACGCCTACGGCCCCATTGCCGACAACGCCGGCGGCATCGCCCAGATGGCCAAGCTGCCCAAGA
>DMHJ01000057.1 GCA_003449495.1 Clostridiales bacterium UBA8153 | reverse complement strand
TGACGTGGACGTGAAACTCATGGGCGAGCAGCGCGGTGCCATACAGCAAACCCGTGGCGCTCCCGGCCATGGCCCCCACCATAACCACGTGCCGAAGGCAGATCCCTTGTTGGAGGGCCTGCTGGTGCAGTTCGAAGGCCGCGTTCACATAGCCGAGGGAGCCCAGGGGCGATAAGCGCACTACGTAGGGCCGCCGGCCCTCACCCCGCAGCTGGGCGGCCAGCTCCTCCAGGCGCCCACCGCGCTCAGTTTCGGACACCGGTCCCAGAAACACCTGATGCGCCCCGAGGATGTGGTTGAGGAGCTGGTTTCCCTGAACGCTCTCCGGGGGGTGATCGTTGTGGAGGATCACACACTCTAAGCCCAGTTTGGCGGAGGCGGCAGCGGCGGCCCGGCAGTAGTTGGACTGCAAGCCCCCGGCCACCAAGACCACGTCTGCATCCTGCCTCAAGGCCTCGCCCAGCTCAAACTCCAGGTGGCGCACTTTATTGCCACCCATGGCCAGACCGGTCAAGTCATCTCGCTTGATGTACAGGCGATGATGACCGGCCAGCACCCCGTAGGCGGGCATGGCCTCCAGCGGCGTTGGAAAACTCCCCAGCCGCACTCTTGGGAATCTGGCAAGCAACAAACCCTTCTCCTGGTTTCGAAGCTGTCCCAGTGCGGACAGCCGGCCTCCCTGACCAGGATTTCCCTCCTTTCGCCTGGGACTGGCCTGCCCTGGGCACAGGCTTCTGACCGGGATACCTCTAGCCCCGGGGGTTGGCCGGTGCGGGCAAACCGGGGCGCCCGGCCGCCACCCACCGGGCTGTGCACCACGCGCGACCACCCACCGCCTATTGGCCCGACGGTCAGTTTCGCCCTGGCCTCCTGAATCTCCTCTCCCAGTTACGAGCGGTGGGCGCATGGCGCCGGCCCGCACCCGCCGGAGCAGCCACCCCCGCCCGCTCCTTGCCTAGCTTCCCAGGCGGAATGGTTTCTCCAGTTTCCCGCACCATGCCCTCAGGGAGAGAAAAAGAAACCTCGCCGGGTACTTCCCGGCGAGAAGCATGCCCGTGGTACCGGCAACCCGGCGATGCTCAGGGCAGCCGGCGGATAGTGTGCCTCACCAGATCCTGCACCGAGCCGTCCATGGCACTGCGGGTGAAGGCTTCGACCGTCAAGTCCTGCACGGCTGTGCTCGCCGGCGTCGGCAACATCACCGCCCAGGTACCCCAGGAGGGCCCTCCGTCGGTGGCGGTGGTTTGGGCCATGACGTACTCGGTGCCACCCGGCCCCAAGAGGCGGGCGAGCACGGTGGCTTCAAAGACTCGCGCCACGCCGCCTACCAACACCCCATCGCCCACCTGGGAGGCAGGCCTGGGAGGTACCAGGAGCACGCTCCTTTCCCCCCTCTCCAGGTACCGGCTGAGGACGACCGCTACCTCGGAGCGCAGTGCCGTTTCCGCCGGGCGGAAGCTCCCGCCGGGATACCCGCGCATCAGCCCCAGCTCGGTGGCCACGCCGATATAGCCTCTGGCCCAGGCGGGGAAGCTGGGCGCGTCGATGTACGGGAGCGAGGAATCCCGCAGCTGCACCGCGCGCCGTGCTTGCCGCCGGGCCCGGGTCAGGAGCACGGCCATTTCCCTCCGGGTCAGTCTGGCGCCGGGGGTGAAGTTGACTCCGTAGTCGGCCGGGACCAGGATCCCGTTGGCCACGGCCGACTGCACCTAGCCATAGGCCCAGTGCCCGGCAGGTACATCGGCGAAGGTGGGTGCGGCGGGACGCAGCTCCTGGTAACCCGCGGTGAGCAGGAGCAGCTTCACAAACTCCGCCCGGGTGATGGGCTACTCCGGGCGAAATGTGCCGTCACCATAGCCCTCCACCGCACCGGCGAGATACAGCGCATTGATGTTGCCTTCGGACCAGCGCCCGGCCGTGTCCACAAACAGCTGCCTCGGGAACAGCACCTCCAGGGACGGCCGGATGGGGTCACTGGCGTCAATGTGCCTGCCCACGCTGGTGCGCTGCCCCTCGACTAGCATCTGTACGCGCTCCACCCCGGGGAACTTGGCAAGCGTGTGGGTCACGGCGGTAAGCAGTAGCGCCTCGACCTCGCGCCCCCGACCCGGGTGATCTCCCGGCTGAAATCGACCGTAGCCAGCCCGCCGCCGATGCTAAGACCCAAGATGCGGGTAGCGGTGGGGAGGGGAGGGTGCAGAAAGGAGCCCGGCGGCGGCCCCTGGATCAGCAGCTTCAGGGCCCGGCGGGCCGGCGTGGCCGTAGCCGGGACCACCACCGCTACCGGCACCAAGTAGAGCTCGGTCGGTGCGGAAAATACGTAGTAGACGTGGAGATGAGTGAACGCCTCCGGCGCCGCCCACGTCCAGCCGGTGCTCGCCAGTACCAGGCATACCACCAGCGCCCAGGGGACCAGTCCCTTAATCGCCTCGGTCACTCTCCTCTGGTTCGGGAGTCACTGCACTGGTTCTTGACGCTCGTATCCCGTCGGGGGTTCCAAGGCTGGCCAGCACAGGAGCGGTTTCTTCCGTCTCCAACAACGCGATGGCCCGGCGCAGTCTCCCCACGAACACCGCGTCTTCGACAAAGGCCTGGGCCAGCTGCTGCAGCACATCGATGCCGCGCCTGATGTATCCATAAAGATCCCCCGGGTCCATGACCCGGCGGCCCGCCATGCCCAAAGTCCCTCCCCGGATCCATTCCCCGACTACCGCCCCTACCGTTTCCGAGACCACGGCGCCCACCCGGGGGTCGGACTTGAGGCGGTTGAGCTCCCCGCGGAGTTTCTTGGGCCAAGGTGCCTTCAACCAGCCCACTTCCCGCACCTCCGCGTCCACCGCGGCCGCCAGCGTGCCCAGCTGTTCAGGGGTAAGGCCGTGCAGGGCGCCTGAGTAGTAGAGTTCGGTCAGAAGCACCGTTTGGATGTGAATGAGGCGGGCGCGCTCGCCCTTCCCGGTCACTCCGCGTTCATCCAGATAGCCCAAGTCCCGGAGTCCGCCGATGGCCGACACCAGCTGCTCGCGCATCAGCGTGGTGGGTAGAGCCAGCCGCCTCAGCAGTCGGGCGTGGCGACGCTCATAGGCCTGCCTGAGGCGTCTCCGGCAGGCGGCGGTCACGCGCCGCGAGCACCGGGTGGTCGGCTGCCCCCCCGGCCGGTTCTCCAGGACGGCGATTTCCTGCTCCAGCCAGCGCAGCTCTACGCTCACCTGGGGAGGCGGCCATGAGCCCGCTGCCAAGAGCACGCCGCGCAGCCCCTGCCTCCGCGCGTGGAGGTTCTTCAGGTTAGCTTCGGCAAACTGCGACTGGGCCGGGCACCCCGACTGCCGGTGGGCGCACGATGGCGGCAGGCCCGGCTCCGCCGCCTCCCCCTCTTCCAGGCGGCTCAGGGCCAACTCATCGTCGGCATGCTTCTGGAAATACAGGAAGCTCTTCTCCAAAAGCTCCGTAAGCTGCTCGGCGTTGCCATTGCGCCAGAGGATGGTATCGGGCCGGTAGTTGAACTGGCTCTGCAAGGGCTCAGGTGGGCTCTCCACGTAAGGCGCAATGTCCGCGGTGTATAGAAACGCAGTGCCTTGCTCATCGATGCCACGCCGGCCCGCCCGGCCCGCCATTTGCTGCACCTCCCGCACCTTGAGCGGCCTCACTCGCCGCCCGTCATACTTGGCCTCCTGGGAGATGATGACCGTGCGGACCGGGTAGTTGACGCCGACGGCGAAGGTCTCTGTGCAGTACACCACCTTCAGTAAACCACGCACCAGCAGGTTCTCCACGGTGATCTTCTCGTAGGGGGTCAGCCCGGCGTGGTGGAAACCGATGCCACGCTCCAAGCACCGGGTGAGGGATGCGTTGAGCTCCGGGCCGAATCCTTCCAGCTCTCCCACCGCCAGGTAGCGCTGGCGGGTGGCGTGCTCCCGGGCATACTCCTCCACGGCGCGGCGGGAGAAGGCAAACACCAGGGCCGGCAGGTACGAGTCCGGGAGCTTGCCCATATCGTCCACGGCAAAAACCAGCACCGGCTCGTCGTTGTGATCGGGCTTACCGGAGGGCGTCTGCGCCCGGTGGCGCAGGCGCTTCTTGAGGGGCCGGACGGTGGCGCTGAACAGCTCCAGCTTCACCGCGCGCTCCGTCTCCACCACCAGCTGTATGTGGCGTCCCAGCCACCGCAGCCACTCCACCACCTGCCGGCCATTGGGCACCGTGGCCGACAGGCCCAGCACTTTCACGTGATGCGGCAGCAAGATCAAGCATTCTTCCCATACCATGCCCCGCTCCGGATCGTCGATGAAGTGGATCTCATCGAACACCACCAGACCGACCCCGGCCATGCTCTCTCCCGCCAAGAGCATGTTCCGGAGGATCTCCGTGGTCATGAAGGCGATACGGGCGCCGTGGTTGAGGACCAAGTCGCCCGTGAGCAGCCCCACCGCCGCCTCACCGTGGCGGGCAGAGAACTCCGAGTACTTCTGGTTCACCAAGCTCTTGATGGGTGCGGTATAGATGACCCGCTCTTGGCGGGCCAGCGCCCACTCGGCGGCCCAGTCGGCCACCAGGGTCTTGCCCGTTCCGGTAGGTGCCACTACCAGGACGTCGCCCAACCCCAAGGCCGTGATGGCTTCTGCCTGAAACCGGTCGAGGCTGAACCGGCCGAACTGCATGGGCTCTTCACCCTCTCTTACCGTCGGTAAACCGCACCCCTCATTCCCCACGTCTTGAGGTTTTTCCTTTTGGGGCCGGCCCATACGGTTCCAGTGGGGTCCCGGGCCGCCGCGCCTTCTACCGGAGTATCCAGGCAGGAAAGCCGGAGCCGATCGCGAAAATAGCCGCAGGCGCCCATGCCCGGCTTCTCGAACCGGGCGTGATGTCTTTCCCTGCCAACAAGGAGGTTTTCCGGCATGAACCGAGTGGAACAAGCTCTGATGCACGCCCTATTCATCCACCTCCACCACAACATCGACCAGGCCATTGACTTCGGCGCCTTCAAGCAGCTCAACGAGAAGGTCGCCGTCCAATGGCCCGGCAGCCTCCTCATCGGCCCCGACGCCAACGATGACGCGGCGGTATTCCGCCTGCCGGACGATGCAGGCCTAGTGGTGGCCAAGATGGAGAGCCATTGCTCGCCGTGCGTGCCCCGGCCTTACGATGGCGCCGCCACCGGGGCCGGCGGCGCCATGCGCGAGGTGGTGGCCATGGGCGGGCGTCCCCTGTTCCTATTGGACTTCATCGGCACCCGGCCCTTGGACCAGCAGGTGCTGGTAGGTCCCTGCGGGTTCACTGGCCATTGCTCGTGCGGCAGCTGTGTCACCATGACCAGCGGTGAACGCCTCAGCCTCCTGGTCAAGGGCATCCGGGACATGTGCGAGGCTATGGACGTGTTTGTGGTGGGAGGCGGGCTGTCCACTTCCTTTTCGGATGTGGTCCCGGCCGTGGTGGTGGCGGTCATCGGCCGCCTGGTCATCCCGGCGCCGTTGACCAAACCCGCCAAGCAGGCGGGAGACCGGCTGCTGCTCTTGGGTCTCACCAGTGATGACGGGAACGACACCCTCTTTAGGGCGGGCCTGGTCTCCCAGCTGCGTCCGGCCCGGGCCCTGTTTAGGGAAGAACGGGTCATCATGGACTCCGCCCTGGCGGCCATGAAAACCGGTAAGATCAACGCCTGCTCCGACCTGGGAGCCGCCGGCATTGGGGCGGCGGTGAGCGAGTCGGTCCGGTTCGGTGGACTCGGCGCCCGGGTGGACCTCTCCCTGGCCCCGTTGGGAACGGCGGCGCTTTCGCCGGAGGAGATCCTGATCTGCGAGACCCAAGGAAGGATGCTCTTCCAGGTGTCGCCGGGCGATGTCCCCACGGTACTCCGGGCCGCCCGCTCCTTGGGAGCCCCGGCCGCCGTGATCGGTGAGATCACCCCCGGCGACGGAGCTACATTCATGTATGGCGATCAGGTGGTGGCCCGCATACCCAATCGGCCGGCGCCCGCAATATTGGGCCGGCTGCGCTGACACCGGCCAAGGGGGGCACCGGCGGGGCCGCCAGCTAGGGCGCGCTTAGAGCCGGCCGTGCCGGGGCCGGGTCAGCGGTCGTCCCTGGCGGCACAGGGGACATACATCGGGGCTCCAGCTGGGTACCTGCAGCTTGGCCAGGACGTGGTAGGGAACGCCGAACTCCAAGGGTCCCTCCGCCCGGTCCACCAGGACGCCGACGCCCGTAACCTCGGCCCCGCGGCTGGAGACCAGCTGGAGGAGCTCGTGTATCGTCCCGCCGGTGATCACCACGTCATCCACCACCAGGACCCGGTCGGCGGCAGTGAGATCAAAACCCCGCGCCAGGTGCAGCACGCCCTGGAGGCGCTCGGCATAGACGGCGCGTACGCCCAAGGTACGCGCCACTTCATAGGCCAGGATGATGCCACCCAAGACGGACCCGAGCACGCAGGTGGTACCCGACCGCCAGGGTCCGCTGGACACTGCCCGGGCCAGCCGCTGGCCGAGGACTGGATCTCCCACGATCAGGCTGCTCTGTACGTACACCGGGCTGTGCGCCCCGGAGGTCAGGGAGAAGTGTCCCCGCAGGATGGCCCCGCATGCTTCCAGCAGCTCTTGCACTTGGTCGGCATTAAGCATGCCGGCATCCTTCCCCCACCAGGGCGGCGGCGGCCAAGGCGGTTTCTGCCAGTACCCGGGTGCCCGTAACCAAGGCTTCCAGGGAGGTGAACTCGCCGGCCTGGTGGCTGAGACCGCCACGGCTGGGCACGAAGACTAGAGCTGCCGGGGCCAACCGGGACAGGTTGGCAATGTCGTGGCCCGCGCGGCTCACCATCACCAAATGGCGTACGCCCAGGCGCGTGCAGGCGGATGAGGCCGCAGCCACCAGCTCGGGAGCCAACCGGGCCGGTTCTTCATCGGCCAGGAAGGCCACGGAGAACCGCACCCCCCGCAGGTCGCAGACGCGCTGGGCCAGGGCGAGAAATCGCTGCACCGCCCGGCGCTTGCTGACGGCGTCCAGGCTCCGCACGTCGATACCCAGCTCTACCTGGCCCGGTATCACGTTAATGGATACCGGGTGCAGGGCCAGGATGGTGGCGGTGGCCACCGTGCCGTGCTCCGCCTCGTCCTCCCCCAGCTGCTCCAGGGCGAGGATGAGCTCGGCCGCAGCGGTGAGACCATCCTTGCGCAGCCCCATGGGAGCCGAGCCGGAGTGGCCGGCCTGCCCAAACACGGTGAGTTTTAGCCGGGTGGGAGCGGCAATGTGGGTCACCACCCCCACTTCCGCCCCGGCCAGCTCCAACTCGCGCCCCTGCTCCACGTGGAGTTCAAGGAAGGCGCCCACCTCCCCGGCGTCTGCAGGTCCTGCCACCCATTCCCGGCCGCCCTGGGCCTCCAGCGCCCGGCCCAACGACAGTCCACCGGCATCGGTCAAAGCCAGGGCCGCGTCCAGGCTCATCACCCCGGCCATGACCTTACTGCCGATGGTGGCCACGCCGTAGCGGGTGGACTCTTCAGCGGTGAACGCGGCTACGCCCAGGGGGCACGGCGGCAGCCGGCCTTCTTCCCGCAGGGCCCGTATTACCTCCACGGCGGCCACCACTCCCGCCGTGCCGTCATACCGCCCGCCTTCCGGCACCGTGTCCAGGTGCGAACCCAACAGCACGCCCGCCCGTTCCCAGCTGCCCAGGCGTCCAAAGATGTTGCCCACCTCGTCCATGCGCACTTCGAGCCCCTCGCCGCGCAAAAGCCCGATGAGCTCACGCCGGGCCAGCCGGTCGGCGGGAGTCAGGGCGATCCTGCTCACCCCCCCGCCAGGGGTCCCTCCCCAGGCGGCGAAACGCTGCAAGTCCCCTTCAAGGCGGGTTGCCGAAACCGGCATGCCGCTCCCCCTTCCATCCACCGGGGTAGGCCCGGCACTACCAGTGTAGCACACCGGATGATGCTCGCCTACGACCACCGTGCCTTTCCGGCTGGGGGCCGCGCGGGAGACGCACCGTTGCCCAGGGAAGGCCGGGAGACTGACTCATGACCTTGCCCAACCCGCCGGGGGGCATCCCCGACCGCCATGCCGCACCCTGCCGCCGGCCGGCGGCCGTGACCGGTGAGACCGCGGGAGCCAAACTCCGGGACCCTACCCCAGTGTCGGGAAATCCAACCGTACGCAGCTACCGGGACGCTCCCCAAGCCTGGCGGCGGGATCAATGCCGGAAGAACACATGGTTACCGATGACCACGGTCACCGGCTGGCGGCGCACCCACCGGTCATTGGTCTTTTCCGGGTTGAAGAAGCCGTTGGCCCCCAGGGAAGGATCCGCACCGTAGAGGGCTTCCCGGGCGGCGCGCAGAGCACTTCTTCCGGCCGCCCGGTAGATGCGGCCGTTCCGCACCGGACTGTACTGGTGGACCCCGGCGATGACCTGGTAGATGACCTCCCCGATGGTGTTGGGATAGCGCCGGTCTCGCACCCGGTTGAGCACGCTGGCCGCCACGGCTACCTGCCCGGTAAAGGGCTCGCCGCCGGCTTCGGCCTGGACCAGTCTGGCCAGAAGGTCCAGCTCCTCCAGGGTGTACCTGGTCACCCGGGCCGGGTTACCGGCGGTCCTCGGAATGATGAGGGTAGCGCCGATGGACAGGTGATCCGTCCAGAGGTCATTGGCCTGCCGCAGGGCCCGGATGGTGGTAGCATACAGCCCGGCCAAGTAGTAGAGGGTGTCGCCCGCGCGTACCACATGGTAGAACCCACCCCCCGGCCGGGCCGCGGCGACGGGAATGGCCAGCACCTGCCCAGGATGGATCAGATGGGTGAAGATGCGGTTGGCCTCCCTTAACCCGGCCAGGGTGATGCCGTGTGCTGCGGCGATGTCCCACAGGGTGTCGCCCGGCCTGACCACGTACACCTTAGCTCCCGCCGTCTGCCCGGGACTGGGAACGGAGGCCCCGGTGGCCGGGCGGTGAGCCGTCGCAGCGACAGCCACTCCGTACGCCCCGATCGTTCTCATAGCACCGTTGCCGTACCCTGCCGGCGGAGCCAGGTGGAGAGGTGCGGGGGCAACGACGAGCAGGACCGCCACCACCCAAGTCGTCCACCGGTACGCACGGTTACTGCCCATTTATGGGTCCTGCCGGGGCAATCCCGCGGATTGGGCTCAAACCTACCATTGGTGTCCCTCCTGGAACGAAAGTTGCCGGCTGGTACTAGCAGGCAGTATAACCAGGGGCGGCCACGCTTCATTCGTTGTGGTTTCTGCCTCCTGGCAACCGACTCCTGCCGGGCACTTCCCCAACGGGCCATAAACACCGGTGCCACGCAGGCATCCATCCTGCGTGGCACCAGGCCGTTTCCTAAGCTTCCAGCCCTACCGGATGATCTGTATCCACTCCATGAACAGGAACTGCAGCCGGCCGATGACCAGCGACATGCGCGCCATCACCGTGTTGCCGTAGGCTGCCCCGAAGGCAGCCATCATGGTCCACATACCTACCTGGGAAGCCACCCGCACCGGCTTGCGGTTGGAGATGGGACCGAACAGGAAGTAGATGACGGTCCCGAGCACGCCCACAACGATCAGGAAGTCGTTCACGTGCCTGATGGGTAGCATGGTGGCGCGGACCTGCCGGATGAGCTGGGCATCGAGCTGGCCCGTGATGGTGACGGCCGCACCTACGCCCAGCATGAAGGCGATGGGCCACCGGCTAAGCCATCTCAGGTTCTTGGTGAAGCGCGTATACAGGAGCACGCCCAAAACCAAGGGGACCAGCCAGAGCCATCTCTGATCCCGCACCAGCGGGATCCAGGCCATGGTCCGGATGTTATTGAACCCAAAGGCCACGGCATGGGCCGCCGCGATGCCGATGAACACGTGCTCCATGATCTGGAAGGCGAGGTTGTCCTTATAGAGATAGCTATAGCAGGCAATGGTTCCGATGGCAGCCATCCACAATCCGAACGTCGGGTTCATCTAGTTTCACCTCCCAGTTAGGCCCGCCGGGCCCGATTCTTCCGCTCATAAAGGTAAGCCACGTTGCCCAACAGGATGAAGGTCATGATGATGATGTGCGAGAGCGACTGAGCATCCATACCGGCCACGGCCCGGCCCGGTATTCCGAGCAGCATCTCGTATTCGGCCGCACCCTTGAGGCCGGTGAGGATACCTTCCATCTGTCCGGCAGCAATAAAGGGCATCAGGCCCGGGATGGTCACGGCAGTGCCGCCGCCGGTGACGGGCACCCCGTAGACGGCCTGGATCTGACGGACATACCAGTGCATGCTCTCACCGGTGACCATGCAGACGATGACGTCCACTTCGCGGATGGACGTCACCTCGTCTACCAGTGTGCCCTGGGTCGACCGGCCGGCGTAGTCATAGGGAAAGGTGCCTTGGAAGTCCCTACCGAAGGCCACGATGAGGGACTCATTGCCGGCCTTCCAGGGCATAATCACGAAGTCCCGGCCGTACACGTACCCGTATTGGGGGGCCAGCTCTTTGAGCACGCGCTCAGCGTAGATAATGCCATCGGGCCGGGTGCTAAGGCCGATGATGCGCACCCCCCGCCGCATCAGATGGTGGACAAAGGCCACGGTCTGGGAGAGGTTCTCCGCCTCGGTGCCCGGAGTGAAGTCGGGGGAGACGATGGCGATGTCCCCGGGCCCCAAGGTCTCGATGAAGTCAAAGGCCTGCCGGGTAAGGGGGCCGACGCCGAGCGGCAGACCCAGCGGCCAGACCAAGGGGATGAACAAGCCGACCAGCACCATAAGGTATATGATCCTGCGGTCGACGTTGCCGAC
>DMHJ01000169.1 GCA_003449495.1 Clostridiales bacterium UBA8153 | reverse complement strand
CATTCTGTCCATGCCCGAGGACGACAAGACCCACCCTATTCCCGACCTCACCGGGTACATCACCGAAGGCCAAGTTATGCTCGGGCGCGAGCTGCACAAGAAGGGCATCTACCCGCCCATCAACATCGCCGGTTCCCTATCGCGTCTCAAAGACAAGGGCATCGGTCCGGGGAAGACCAGGGAGGACCACGCGGGCGTGCTCAACCAGCTGTCCGACGCCTACGACCGGGGCAAGGAGGCCCGGGAACTCTCTGTGGTGCTGGGCGAGGCTGCCCTCACCCCGGCCGACAAACTGTTCTTGCAGTTTGCCGACGGGTTTGAGCAGACTTTCGTCAGGCAGGGCGGGGAGCAGGATCGTTCCATCGAGGAGACCCTGGACATCGGCTGGCAGCTGATGACCATCATCCCGCGCCAGGAGTTGAAGCGCCTGAGTGACGCCCACGTCGAAAAGTACCTGCCCCGGGTCAAGCCGGTGGCAGACTGACGAAGAGAGGTCCGGCCATGGAAATCAGGGTCAATGCCACCAGGATGGAGCTGCTCAAGCTCCGGGGCCGGGTCCGTATGGCCAAGCGAGGGCACAAACTCCTCAAGGACAAACGCGATGAGCTCATGAAGGTGTTTTTGTCCGTGGTGAGGGAAGTTCGAACGGTCCGCGACCAGGTGGAAATCTTGCTGGCCGCCGCCTACCGGAGCTTTCTCGTCGCCCGGGCCGTCATGTCCCGGGAGACCATGGAAGAGGCGCTGATGAGCCCCACGCCTCCTTTGGAGCTACAGACCGGCTGGCGGCCCATCATGAACGTCGCCGTGCCGGAGTTTACCATCGATGTCCGGGATCCCTCGGGAGTCTACGCCTATGGATTGGCCACCACCTCGCCGGAACTGGACAGCGCCCTGGGCGCCTTTGCCGAAGTGTTGCCCCAGCTGGTGCGCCTAGCCCAGCTCGAGCGTACGGTGGAGCTTTTGTCCGACGAAATCGCCCGGACGCGGCGGCGCGTCAACGCCCTGGAATATGTCTTGATCCCGGAACTGCAGGACGCGGTGAAGTCCATCGCCATGCGGCTGGGCGAGATGGAGCGTTCCAATACCACCCGCCTCATGAAGATCAAAGACATTGTCAGGGCAAAATAGCCGGAAACCTCACGCCCCCGGTGCGCCGGGGGTTCTACCTTTTCCCGGGGATAAACCGCAGGCGGGCGCCGATAATAGCGTTGGGGGAGAGAAATGGACACCATGATCATCCAAGGTGGAACACCGTTGCGCGGAAACGTGCGCGTCTCAGGAGCCAAAAACGCGGTGCTTCCCATGTTGGCCGCAGCCCTGCTCGCCGAAGGCGATACCGTACTCCATGGGGTGCCCGCTCTTGATGATGTGTTCACCATGGGTGAGGTCCTGACCGGGCTGGGCGCCAGCGTGGATTTCCCGGGTGGGGGACGCGCGGTGGTGAGGGCAGCCGACCTGGGTTGGGAAGCGGATCCTCGCCTTGTGCGCAGAATGCGGGCGTCCTTCCTGGTGGCCGGGCCCATCCTGGCCCGGACGGGCCGTATGCGCATTTCCATGCCGGGCGGATGCGCCATCGGGTCTCGCCCCATCGACCTACACCTCAAAGGCCTCCGCAGCCTGGGGGCCCGGGTCGAGCAAGACCGGGGCTGCATTGAGCTGAGCCTGCCCGGGCGCTCCTTGACCGGGGCCCTCGTCTACCTGGACTACCCCAGTGTGGGGGCGACGGAGAATCTCATGGCCGCCGCCTGCCTGGCCCGGGGAGAGACGATCATCGACAATGCCGCCAGCGAGCCCGAGGTCGTAGATCTGGCCGGTTTCCTCACGGCCATGGGAGGTCAGATCGCGGGAGCCGGCAGCAAGGTCATCCGCATCCGCGGTCAGGCCCACCTGCGCGGAGCGCAGCATACGGTCATCCCCGACCGCATCGAAGCCGCTACGTTCATGGCGGCGGCAGCGGCAACCGGCGGGCATCTGCGGCTGGAGAACGTAGAGATGGAACACCTGCAGGCGGTCACCGCCAAGCTGCGGGAGGCCGGGGTGACGGTGGAGCCCGGAAGCGGGGGATACGCCGAGGTGTGGGCAGCGGGCCGGCTGCGGGCCGCCGACATCAAGACCATGCCCCACCCGGGGTTTCCCACGGATATGCAGCCTCAGCTTCTGGCCGCCATGACCGTGGCCCAGGGCACCAGCGTGATCTCGGAAACCGTGTTTGACAATCGGTTCCACCACGTAGATGAGCTCAGGCGCATGGGCGCCTGCATCACCGTAGAGGGTCGCTGCGCCGTCGTCCGCGGGGTGCCCCAGCTCAGCGGCGCCGCCGTGCGGGCCACGGATCTGCGGGCCGCCGCCGGGCTGGTGCTGGCCGGTCTGGCAGCCGCGGGCGAAACCCGGGTCATGGATGCCCATCATCTGGACCGGGGCTACGAGGACTTGGTGGGGAAGCTCAGGTCGGTAGGAGCAGACGTGACCCGGTAGGGCCGTATGGCCCAGAAGACATGACGTTTCTGGTGCCCCTGCCGGCTCCTCGTCTCAAGCCGGAGGGTCAACCGGCCGCGGGCCTCAGCCCTGGTACCATACCCCCGGGACAGAGTCCGGATGCAGCGGGTTGGAGCTTCCCGTTTGGATGCACCCGGTAGGACTGGATGTAGTGCCGCCGGTATGAGAGTTACCAGTGGCGGCAGAGGTGGAAGTTGTACCCAAGACTTGCGGTTGCGCATATCGAGAAGGGAAGCGAACCCGTGGGTGGCGGTATCCCCGGTGCGATGGGGTGCCGCCACCACCAGCGGGGCTTTGCGTTGCAGGCTCGATCTAGCCGGGAGCGGCGGGGTTGGATGCGGCCGCCGGCCGCCAATCGCCGATGAAGATGTCCATGCCCAAGGGGGAGGCGCAACGGTAGACCTGTTCCACCGCGGTAAGGAATGGTTCTTCGCCCCGCCAGAACGGGAAACTTCCCAGCCGCCTAACCAGGGCCGCCGCGACCACCGGTACGCTGACTTCAGGGGCGCCCAACCCCGGCCCACCGGCCATCGTCGCCCCACGGTCCGGCTCTGTCACCGGACAGGCTGGCGAGGCTAACGTGCCGGTGGAGGGCTCGTCCGGCAGACCCCAGAACTGGGACGGGACGGTGGGCAGGGCTTCCACCACCTCTGGCTCCAGAGCTTTCGTCACCGCGACCCCGCCGCCTATCCGCTCGACCAGTTCCTCACGAGTCATTCCCCGCAGCTTGAAGATGAGGAAAGGAGCGCGGTCGAACTCCTCGGCCAGCAGGTAGTAGACAGCCGCCACATGCTTGCAGGGGTTCGACCAGTCCGGGCACGAGCAATCGGTTTGCAGGTCGTGACTGCGGGTAGGAAACAGCGAGACCCCCGCTGCCTTGAACACGCCCTCAATGTCCTCGGGCATGCCGCCCGCCAGTAACGCGGAGGCCAGGACGGCCTGGGAGCCGAGACTTCGCGCTACCTCCTCCCACTCGGCGGCAGAGAGCGTCTTCACCTTGATGGTGACATGGTACGGGCGCGGCCGGGAGCCTTGCACCTGGGCTTGCACGACGCCCTCTTCTACGTCAATCGCCAAGACCTGGCCCTGGCGAGCGTAGGACCGGCCGCGGGAAAGACGCGCTCCGATGTGGAAACCCTCAAGGACCTCGATCCACCGCCGGGCCCACCAGCTGTCACCAAAGGTGCCGCGCTTGGTGCGCGCCTTGACGCCGCCTTTGGCCTCCAGCGGCCGCGACGGTTCATAGTAATGGTCATCGAAGCCCCGGCGACCCACGGTCATTCCTCCGTTGCTTGGTTGCGCAAAGTGAAGATCTCCCTAAGTGCCTGATTCGAGAGGCGGGTCAGCCATCCTTCACCGGCACCTACCACCTCTTCGGCTAGGGCTCGCTTGCGCTCGATCAGCTCATCGATCTTCTCCTCAAGCGTGCCTGCGCAGACGAATTTGTGCACTTGCACGTTCCGCAGCTGGCCGATGCGAAAGGCGCGGTCGGTGGCCTGGTTCTCCACGGCAGGATTCCACCAGCGGTCGAAGTGGAAGACGTGGTTGGCAGCGGTCAGGTTAAGCCCGGTGCCGCCTGCTTTGACCGACAGGATGAAGATTGCCGGGCCGCCGGCCTGGCCGACTCCGCCATTATCGCCACCAGCCTGAAAACGCTCCACCATCCAGTCGCGTTTTGCTTTCGGCACACCGCCGTGCAGAAACAGGACTTCTCTCCCGAACGTCTCCTGGAGGTGGCGCCTCAGGATGTCGCCCATCTCCGCGAACTGGGTGAAGACTAACGCCCGGTCGCCGACGGTTAGCATCTCCTCCAGCATCTCGGTAAGGCGCGCCAGCTTCCCCGACCGGCCCGGGATGGCCGAATGGTCGCCCAAAAATTGCGCCGGGTGGTTGCACACCTGCTTCAATTTGGAGAGCGTAGCCAGGATCACGCCTTTGCGCTGGATCCCTTCGGCCGATTCCAGCGCCCCCTCCGCCTCATTCACCACGGCGGCATATAGCGAGGCTTGCTCCCGGGTCAGGGTGCAGTAGATTTTCGCCTCCAGCTTGTCTGGCAAATCCGCGATGATGGCCCGGTCCGTCTTCAGCCGTCGCAGGATGAAAGGACCGGTAATCCGCTGCAAGCGCTTTGACGCCTCAAGATCCCCGCCGGCCTGTATCGGGATGAAGAATTCGCGCCTGAACTGCTCTCGCGTCCCGAGGAAACCCGGGTTCAGAAACTCCATGATGGACCACAGGTCGGCTACGCTGTTTTCCACGGGTGTGCCGGTGAGGGCCAGGCGGTATCCTTCCGGTAGCGCACGCGCGGCCTGAGCCTGCTTGGTTTCGGGGTTTTTGATGTTCTGGGCTTCGTCCAGGACAATGCCGGCCCAACTTATTTGGCGGAGGAGGTCAACGTCGCGCTGAAGGAGGGAGTAGCTGGTTATCACCAAGGCGTGCCTCTCAGCGACCTTGACGAAAGCCGCCCCGGTTTCCCGGCTGGCACCGTGGTGGATCAGCACGGGCAAGTCCGGTACAAAGCGGGCGGCCTCCTTCTGCCAGTTGCCCACCACGGAGGTGGGGCAGATCAGCAGGACCGGGCGCGCGGCAGCTGAGACGGTCGTGTGGGAGGCGCCACCGGTGGCTTCCCAATCGCGCTGGATGAGGGCAAGGGTCTGCACGGTCTTTCCCAGTCCCATGTCGTCTGCCAGGCACGCGCCCAGACCCCATTGACTCAGGTAGGACAGCCAGGAATAGCCCCGCACCTGGTAGGGACGGAGGGTTCCCGCAAATCCTGCCGGCACAGGCACTTCTTCGAAGCTCACCCTTCCATCAAGGCGGTCGAGGATGTCGCCGACCCAGCCGGTTGCGCTAACCCCCTCGAAGGTGACACCGCCGGCCGGGCCGCCGGCGCCCAAAGACATGCACAGAAGCTCGCGCGCGCTGGCGGTGGCGTTGGCTCCCCGCTTAGTCCAAAAGGCCAGCGCCGCAGCGATTGCCTCGCTGTTCATGTGCACCCACTGGCCGCGCACGCGGACCAGCGGCGCCTTGATCTGAGCGAGTGCTTGTAGTTCGGTGTAAGTGAGGGTCTGGTCGCCCAGGGCCACTTGCCAATGCACCTCAACGATGCTACCGAGCGAGAGGCCACCGGCGCCTCGCATGGTTGGGCTCTTTGCCGAGGCGCGGACGCGCAGCTGGAGTTTGGTTCCCTTCCGGCTCCACCAGGCCGGCAGCATCACCCCGAAGCCGGCCAGCTCCAGAGAGGCCGCCCCCTGGGTGAGGAACTGGTGCGCGCCCGCGGCATCCAACTCGTATCCTGCGGGTAGCTCCGCTTTGAGGCTGGTCGCGATTTCGGGACAGATCCCCCCGCATTGTCCTAAGGCCAACAGCACGTACTCCCGTACCGAAGCATCGACCCGCGCGAGTACGCCGGCCTTCCGCTTACTGCCGTTCCACGCGTCGAGTACCGGGATGAGGAGGCTGGGGTCATCGACTGCCTGGAGCAGGTAGCGTACGAACCACCGGTCGCTACCGGTGGGGCCGGCAGTGTCCCACCCGGCACCCGTTGCCGTATCCAGCGCACTCGGCGGGCCGGTTTCCAGCTTAGCTTCCGGCTCTTCCAGCCGGAAGCACAGCCTGAAAGGCGAGGAGGCCGCTAGGGTAACCGGATGCCGCCACTGCCCGATCTCCGCAGCTAGGCGGGCTAACTCATCAGCGTTACCTTCCATGCGGCCGTCGGCAGCGCGCAAGGCGTAAAGCCAGTAGTCATGAATGCTGTGAAAATCCCGGGACCACCCTGGCTCCTTCCGCTTAGCGCGGCCGGCGCTTCGCGAGCCGGAACGGGCCGGATCGCGCGCTGAGGGCGATCGCGCCGGCGCCGGTTCCGGACGAATGGCGGTGGGGTTTAGCGAAAGCCGGACGAGGCAATCCACCATATCACCGGTGAACTGCCTCAGTAACTCGACGGCGGGTATCCCAGGTGGAGAAGTAGCGGCGGGCCCCGAGAGGCCGCGCGCCACCGGCGGCATCATCCGGGCCAAGCGGAGGAGTTGGTCCCCGTCCGCGCCCGCCAAGACCGGTTCCCAGCAAGCACGATAAACGGTCGGAACAGGCGTGGTCGCGCCGGCAGCCGGGACGGTGGCGAGCCCGGGTAGGTACTGCTGCCGCGCCACGAGCCCACCGGCCAGACGCAGAGCCCGTGCCCAGAAGGCGAGGTCTTTCCCAACCACCAACCCGGGCGCGAGCACCTGCCTGTCACCGGCGCAGCAGAGCAGCTCTAGGGCCTGCGCGGGCGTGAGGGGCAGTGCCGGGAGGGTCCAAGGTGCCAGGACCACCTCAGGCCCGTGGGGCTGCGTCTTTGGGTCCACCTCCGGCCGGCCAGCCTCCCCGGGTTCCCATGGTGAGCCCGCAATGAGCGGGCTGGATGGAATGGGCTGGCCAGCGCGAGTGGGCAGCCAGGCGAGCACCTCTTCGGCGTGGGCGCAAGTAGCCGTGTTACCGCCGTCGCAGTCAATGACCATGTGTAACGCGGAGGCCAGAACTTCGGGTGCGGTAGCGTACGGGTAGCGAGCCGCAGGTGCGGAGAGGCTCGCTTTGGCTTTGCCCCGCCGGCCCGGGCTTTTAGATGGCACCGCGCCGGGGACGGGGGGCCCGCTACTGCCTACCCCATGGGCGCGGCCGTCGCCGTCAGGCTGCTCTCCCCAGAGCAGTAAGCTGCCGCCAAGACCATCCGGTCTCCCGGCCCTGATACCTGCGTGCAGGATCAGCATGAGTCAGTACCGACCTTTCACACTGAGATGACGAAAGCCATCGCTACACCTGGAGGACGAAACGGACGTGGTCTTTCGCCATCATCCTGGTGAGCAGGGTGTACGTCTGTGGGGTCCCGGCGGCGGCCGGCGCCCGGCCAAACCCCACGGTTCTTCTCCTGTGTTCCTTGCCGCCAACCTTCTCCTGCTAACACTTCGCACCTTTGCCCCACTTTCCTACCGCCATCCCACTGGCAATGGCATACCCCAGCCTGCCGGTTACGGGCACAACACTTTCCATGAGCAAGCCGGTCAGCTAGAGTCATGGCGGTGTGCCCTGGCCTGCGTGAACCATCCGGTGCTGCCAGGCCCTGCCGCCCCGCCCCCAGGGTAATCCGGGGGCGGTCACGACCAGCAGTTCAGCCGCTACCCGGCCCCGGCGACGCCCGCGACTACCGCAGACCCCCGGGAATCAAAGGCACGGCCCCGGCCTCAACTGGCTACCAGCAGCAACCGGGCAAGCCTTATCCGGTCGGTCGTCTGAACAAGATGGGCTGGGCTCGCTGCCTGCAGACCAGCCGGAACGATCCGGCCCAAGCCGGGTGGCAGTGCGCGGGCGTAGAGGTTGGGCGCGGCCTCCCTCCACTTGGCAGGATGGCGACACCATCCAGATGATACACGCACCAAGTCCGGCTGGAGAGCACGTAAAATCCATCATGGCCTGAGCAAAGTCGCTAACCCTGCCCAAGAACAGATCCACGCTTGCTGAAGAACAGGTCTGAGTATGCGTCGACAAAACGCTTCTTCTCACGTTCCCAGCTATACTTGGTGTCGTAAGCAGCTCGCGCTCGCCGGCCCAAGGCAGCTCGTAGCCGGCAGTCCTGGCTGAGCAAGGTGAGGTGCCTTTCCAGGTCTGAACGGTCGCCATAGGTAACCACAAGGCCGCTACCATTCTCCTCCACGATCCGGTCCATGCCGGTGCCGTGCGCTACGATAATCGGCTTTCCCAACATCATGGCTTCGAAAAGCTTGTTCGCACTGGAGTAACGATGGTTGGGAATCTGAGGGTCATAGGTGGCAAACAACACATCGGCCCGGTCGCTGAGGGCGAGCGCCTGCGTGTAGTCAACACGACCATAGAAGTGCACATTAGGGACCAAAGCTGCATGTGTACGCATTTCTTCTTCATGGGCACCGAAGCCTGCCAGGTCCAGGTTCCATTCTGGATGCTTGGCCACTACATCGATGGCTTCGAAGAGACCTCGTTCTCGCTTCAAGAGTCCAATGTAAGCTATGCGGAAGCCGGTAGGGCACGGTTCAACCTGCCGATGTTCCGTTTCGCGCCGGAGGTCAGGAGGACTGTTGTGCACAACCACCACTAGCCGGGGATGACTGCCGGCAATCTGTGCTCTCCTGGCTTCGTCGGCCAGGATGACCATGTCCGCTTTTCCGATCGCCCACAAATCAAGTCGGCGGATGGCCTTCTTGACCCAGGAAGGGCCATCCGACAGTATATCTGCATAGAAGTCGAAGATATCATACACGACCAGCTTTCTCCACAGAGCCTTCATGAGCAAGGCGGGGAGCAGTGTATCAAAGTCGCACGCATGGATGACGTCATAGGTTCTCCGCTTCCGGACCAGCCAAACCACGAGCCCAGCCTGCCAACGTAGCAGGGCCGGGAAGTTTGAGAACCCCCGGCCGAACTCCGCCTTTATGGCCAGACGGTAAAGGGGGCCGTAAGTCCTGTTCTCATATGAAGGGTGGGTGCCGTTCCTATCCCAGCACACCACTTGTACGCTGGCCCCAGCTTCAACTAGAGCCACCCATTCCTTCTCCACACGAGGATCGGGATTCACAGGAAGCGACCTCAGTAGGACAACCCGCACCGCCCAGCACCTTCTCTGTATGGTTCACTCTCGACACGTGGTGTATAATCGCTTTTCCGTGCGATTCCCATCAGACCCACCAAGGCCTAGCGGCAGTCCGCTCTAGCAGCGCTGGCATAGCCCAGCTCACCCCATTCGCTCGCATGGGTCAAACTCCTTCCGGCCATGTCCTCTGTGCGTACACCAAGGGCGCCAGCCTGGGCAGGCGCCCCTGCTCCGTTCTGCAAGCTCGCTAGGCCGTGCGTTGCCGCCCGGAAGCTCCTGCCTGGTCTGTGCCTGGCTGAGCGAAGGCCGGCGCTGCCACCTGGGGAATGCTTGCCTGCTGCGTGCCCCAGGCCGTTTGACCGGTTGTCCCCCCACTTTACCCACTGAACATTACCCC
The DNA here is from genome assembly GCA_003449495.1 of Clostridiales bacterium UBA8153. Lineage (GTDB taxonomy): Bacteria > Bacillota > Sulfobacillia > UBA8153 > UBA8153 > UBA8153. The sequence goes on along the minus strand of DMHJ01000169.1, from coordinate 5,219 downwards.
CGGGTCTTGGAGGTACCGCTCCAGGCGGCCCGGGGAACGACCTGGCCAGTCCAGAGCTGGGAAGACCCCCAGATGTGATACAATATGGCTCTGGAGGGAAACGCTTGGCCGAAGTCTATCTTGACAACAGCGCTACCACCCGGGTATGGCCGGAAGTGCCGCAACTCATGGAGAGCGTCTACCGGGACCAGTACGGCAACCCGTCATCGCTGCATAAGCGCGGGGTGGTGGCCGAAAAAGTGCTGGATACCTCCCGGCAGGAGCTGGCCGCGGCGGTAGGCTGCCATCCGCACGAGCTTTTCTTCACCTCCGGCGGCACCGAAGCCAACAACTGGGCCGTGTTCGGATTGGCCGGGGTCAGGAAGCCCCGGGGGAAGCGCATTATCACCACAGCCGTGGAGCATCCATCCATCCTAGTCCCTCTGGATGTCCTGGCGGAACGGGGATTTGAGGTGATCCGGCTGCCCGTGGACTGGCGGGGGGAGCTGGAGGCATCCCGGCTGGCAGCTGCCCTGACGCCCGACACCGTGCTGGTAACCATCATGGCAGTGAACAACGAAGTCGGGGCGGTGCAGGATTGGGCAGCCTTGTCCCCCCTGGTACGAGAACGGGCTCCTCATGCTGCCGTTCACGTTGATGCCGTGCAGGCTCTGGCCAAGCTCCCGCTACTCTGCCTTGAGCAGGCGGATACCGTGAGTTTCTCCGCTCATAAGCTCCACGGTCCCCAGGGCGTCGGGGCGCTTTATGTGCGGGAAGGCACCCGTATCCAGCCCCTCATCTTTGGCGGCGAACAGGAGCGGAAACTGCGGGCCGGAACGGAGAACGTAGCCGGGGTGGCCGGATTTGCCCTGGCAGTTCGCTTGTGCCGGGAGCGCGGGCAAGAGCTCATGCAGCTTCTACACGAGCTATACCAAGGACTATCGGACATACCCGGGTTCGGCTGCAACGGGCCCACCCCGGGGGCAGGAGCCCCTCATATACTCAATGCGTATTTCGAAGGCATACCCCGGGGGGAGGTGCTGGTCCACGCCTTGGCCTCTCGTGGCGTCTATGTGTCAACCGGCTCGGCCTGTCACTCGCGCCGCAGCCGTCCTAGTCATGTCCTCTCGGCCATGCACCGGTCGGGGGATGCCCTCACCGGTGCGGTCCGGTTCAGCTTGGGCGCCGCCACCACCCGGGAGGAAATCCGGCAGGCCGTAGCCGCCACTGCCGAGGCCGTGGCGGAACTGCGGCTGCACAGTGGGAAGGGGAGTCGAAGTGGCGCAGCTGGTTATGGCGCGTTACGGTGAGATCGCCTTGAAAGGCCGCAACCGCCACCGGTTTGAACAACTACTGGTCAATAACGTGCGCCGGGCCCTCCACGACCTAGGGCGGGTTTCCGTCACCCGGACCTACGGTCGCATCTTCATAGAAAATGTGGATACGGCCGCGGCCATCCCCAGGCTCACCCGGGTCTTCGGGTTGGTATCAGTGAGCCCGGTGTGGGTGATGCCCCAGGATATGGACGCCATCCGGGCCCAGACCCTTGCCATGTTGGCGCAGAGAAGACCCGGGACTTTCAAGATCCAGGCGCGACGGGCGGACAAGTCGTTTCCCCATGATTCGCCGGCCATCAACCGCCAGTTAGGGGCCTACGTGCTCGATGAGCTGCCGGGTTGGTCGGTGGACGTGCACCATCCGGATCTCGTCATTTACGTGGAGATAAGGCCCGAGGGCGCCTTCATTTTCTCCACCTCCGTGCCTGGACCGGGAGGCCTGCCTGTAGGTATGACCGGGCGGGGCATATTGCTGCTTTCGGGCGGCATCGACAGTCCGGTGGCCGGGTGGATGGCCCTCAAGCGGGGGATGGAGCTTACCGCGCTGCATTTCGAGAGCCCCCCGTACACCGGCCCGCGCTCCCGGGAGAAAGTCGTGGACCTCGTCCGGCTGTTGGCAGAGTACGCTGGGCCAGTTACTCTATACATCAACCACTTCACCCGGATCCAGCAGGCTATCGTGTCCTCCTGCCCGCCTTCGCTCACGGTGATCCTCATGCGTCGCATGATGATGCGCCTTGCCGACTGCATCGCCGAGGATGAGGGGGCATCCGCCCTGGTGACCGGTGAGAACCTGGGACAGGTAGCCAGCCAGACCTTGGAGAGTCTGGCGGTCATTGGCACCGCTGCGGTAAGACCGGTGCTCAGGCCGTTGATCTTCTTTGACAAGATGGAAATCGTGGAGCGGGCGCAGAGTATTGGCACCTATCCCATTTCCGTCCGGCCCTACGAGGACTGCTGTACTCTGTTTGTCCCTTCCCATCCGGCCACCTCCCCCCGGGAGCGGCAGGTGGTAGCGGCCGAGGCAGGATTGGATATCGAGGCGCTCCTGGCTGCGTCTTTGGCCCAAACCGAACGTCTGGTCCTCACCGAAGCACGAGACTGAACGTTCTGGGCGAGCTCAAGCGCAGCCAGACCCCGGTGCTCTAGGGTAGGCGGGACACCGGACTCTGGAGAGACGGCCGGGCGCGCTCAAGCCGCAGGCAGGCTACAGGTTCATAGGGGGCCCTTTTCCCGTGAAGGCGCGGGAGCCGGGCCGGGACGTCCGGTGGCAACGCAGCAGGTCCGCTGCGATCTGCCGGTGATGCGAACTGTCGCCCGCTCGGTTGAAGAGCCCGGCGTCAGCACGTCTGCAGAACGCTCCTCCTACCCCGGGAGATGGCGCGCCGGCGCCTAGACCTTCACCAGCGGATAGTAGCCCGTAGGCAGGCCAGCAGCTGCCGCCCATAGTTGCCTACAGCCTGCTACCATGTTACCATTGACGCGCGGTACTGCTATTCGCCAGGCCCATAGCCCAATGCTGCGTGGATCCGAACCGGCTGCGGGCCGGTGAAGAACCGGGTCTCCTGGTGCCGGTCAGGCGGCCCAATCGTCGGGGAGGATAGGCAGCGGGCGCCACGAAGATGACCAGCGCAGGTATGGAAGCGGTCAGTGTCGAATGTTCCGGCCGGGTCAGCGCACCCTCAAGTCAGCTTTGGATGCACTGCATGGGCAGTACCATAGCAGCCGGCAGCGAGGTGACCTGTCGTTGTCGTGACGACGTTCACTGCAGGTGGCCGTCCAGCCGCAGGGAGGGCTCCCGGTCCAGAAGAGGAGTGATAAGGCTGGTCGGAGTAGAAATCGACATGGTGGTCACCGATAGCTTGAAGGCACTGAACCTTTACGAAAGTATTTTCCGCATCCAGCGCGTGGAAGTCACGGATTTCCCCAAAGGTCAGAACGAAGTCGTGTTCACCCTCTATGGAGTCCGCTTTCACCTGTTAGACGAGAATCCGGAGTTCGCGTTGCAGGCACCGCGCCCGCATGACCCCCAGACCATGTGGTTCAACATCCTGGTTCCCGATGTCCAGAAAACCTATGCCCAAGCGATCAACGCCGGGTGCGCCGAAGTGCAACCGGTGACCGCCGTGCCCGACCATGGCGTTTCCAATGCCCTGTTTCGCGACCCCTTCGGCTACCTGTGGATGCTGCACCAAGTACACCGGGAGGTAAGTTTTGAGGAGCGCCAGCGGCTCTGGGAGGCGCGAAAGGTGGAATGACGGCACTGGAGGCGGGAGGCTCTCATATCCGGCCAGAACTTGCAGGGCCGGTGGACAAATCAACCCGAGAGGAGCGAAAGTCTGGTCGGAAGAGCGGCCGGCACACCGGTGAAAGACCGTCCGGCTCTGCCGGGACCAGGCGCCAGCTGTGGTAGACCGTAAGGGTAGGGTCTTTGGGTTAATCAATGTGTTCGACCTGGCCGTCGTGGTCATCATGATCGCCTTGGTGGCGGGAGTGGCCTATAGGTTAGCGTTCATGGGACCGGGCGCCGAGCGGGGCGCTGAGCAACGGCCGGTCCGGGTCACGCTGCTGGTGGAGGATGTGCGGCAGCCTACCGTTGATACCATCCGGGTAGGCCAGGTAGTGCGGGACCACGACAATAACGCGGTCTTTGGGACCATCGTCGCCATGCACGTGCGACCGGCCGAGCGGACGGTGGCTACCGCCGACGGGCGGCTGGTCTCGGCTCAGGTGCCGGAGATGTTCGACATCATCCTGGAATTGGACGGTACTGCCTCAGTGTCCCGGGATGCCATTGTCATCGCCCGCAAGGAGACCCGCATCGGCACTCAAGTGAGGCTCAGAACCCAGACGCTTTTCGTCCTCACCGTCGTGACCGGCATTGCGCTGCGTTAGGAGGATGGGCATCATGGGCCGGGATTGGCTCCATGGCAGTTGGCTGGTGGGAACTCTTAGGCGGCGGGCCTCCACAGTGGGGAGAGTCGCTGCCTCCAGCTACTGCTTCTCGGGCCTCTGGGACGCGGGGAAGGTGCGGGCGACGGAAGGGGAGAGTCGCAGCCGGCAGCTGCTGGACCGGGTTCGCAGTGCCTGCCTCGTCTGGGCCGCTGCCCGGCAGCGGTGGGTGACGGGCGCCCGGGAAGGCAGCTGGTTTGTCTCCACGGCCAGAGTCCTGGAGGAGACGGCCCGGCACCGGCCCCTCCCCCTGCTGGGTAGCTGCCTTTCTGCCTTGGTGGTGTCTAACGGAATGGCCGCCGGGGCGCGCGGCCTGCTGTCCTGGCCCGGCCTGGTGGGGCGGGCGGCTCTCTTCGTTGCAGCGCTGGGCCTTTTGCGGGTCGAGATAGGGCTCGATGAGCTGTTGGCCGGCAGCCGGATCGCCGGCCTCATCCGGTGGTTCACAACTCCTGACGCGGAAGTGGGGGGGCCATGAACTCGAAGCTGGCGCGAAACTATGCCCTGGTCGCGGCGGGCTTAGGTGCCCTTGCCGGATGGTGGCCCGCCCTCTATTGGCCGCTGGGCGTGGTTGCTGCCGCATCGGTCCTAGGAGGCGTGGCCCTGGCCAACCCCCTGATGACCCTATACGGGGTGGCTTTTGTCTTCCCGCTGGTCCATAACTACCTGGCGGTGGGCCTGGGCCTGCTGGCCGCGGCGTTCTGGGGGATCACGCTGTTTTACCGCAAAGACGCCCGGCTGGCGGCTACCGACCTGGACCTGCCGTTGGTCTTCTGGGTCATCGTGCTCTTGGTGTCGACGGCCACTTCCGTCACGCCCGTGGGCAGCTTGCCCGACCTGGCCTTTCACGGAGTGGCGCTTGGGTTGTACCTGGCCGTGGTCAACCTTATCACGGACCGCACCCGGCTTTACCGGCTCATCCTCAGCATGTTGGGTGCCACCACCGTGGCGTCG
>DMHJ01000258.1 GCA_003449495.1 Clostridiales bacterium UBA8153 | reverse complement strand
GCCAGGACCGGTCCTCCCCACCGGCCTTCCCCGCTTCCTACCTTCCCAGGTACCACCGGAGTATCTGCTCGCCCGCGAACATGGCCACGAGGGCGCCGGCCGCCAGGAAGGGGCCGAACGGGATGAAGTCCCGCCCCTTCCGGAGCCTGGTGACGAGGAGCACCCCGGCGCAGATGGCGGCCGGGACGAAGGCGGCCAGCAAGGCCACGACGATGTGGGGAAACCCCAGGTACAGGCCGAGGGCGCCCATCAGCTTCACGTCCCCCCCGCCCATAGCGCCGCGGCCGGCCAGGGCGATGACGGCCAAGGCGAAAAACCCGATCGCTCCTCCGATCAGCGAGGCGCTCAAGCCCGTAGTGATAGCCTGGGCGATGCCCAGCAGGACTCCCACTCCCACCAGCTCGTCGGGTATGATCTGCAAGTCCAAGTCCACCAGGCTCACCAGCACCAGCAGCAGGACCATGAGCCCGGCCAGCGCACCGGGAACACCGCCGCCGCGCCGCTGGTAGGCGGCCAATACCAGGAAACCGCACAACAACTCCACCCCCGGCACCCGCCTGCCGCCCGGCCGGCCCGGTTCCCAGGGCAGCCGGCGCAGGTATCCGTCGACCAGCCACCCTCCCGCGGCCCCCACCAGCCAGACCGCCACTGCCTGCATGCATCAGCCTCCCGTTGCTTCCGGTAACCAAGCTCCGTGCGCGCCCCGGGATACCCCGCCCGTGGCCGGGACGGACATTCCCCGGTAGCCGCGCGGTGATCTTCGCCTCCGGGGCGGCCCATCCCTCCGCACCCGGCCGCCGGTTGTCCGGGCACGGCCGGGACCTAGAGGAAGTATCGCCGCCCGGTCCCCACAACAAAGGAAAAGGCCATTCACCCGGAGAACTTGGGCTGACTATTGCCGGATGTCAACGGGGGACCAAGTGGAGAAAGGCCGGTTCATAGTCTTGGAGGGCATCGACGGTGCGGGTATCACCACCCAGGCCCACGCGCTGGCCGGTTGGCTGACCGCCCGCGGCCGTCCGGTGCTGGTCACCAAGGAGCCCAGTTGCGGTGCGGTGGGGTCCCTGCTGAGACAAGCCCTCTCCGGCCAGCTCCGGTTGGACGAGGCGGTGGTGGCCATGCTCTTTGTCGCCGACCGCTTGGACCACCTCACACGCGAAGTGATGCCCGCCCTGCAGGCCGGAACGGACGTGGTCTCCGACCGCTATTATTTCTCTTCCCTGGCCTACCAGTCCCTGGAGGTTCCCATCCGCTGGCTGGCCCAGCTCAACGCCCCCTGCCTCCAACCCGACCTTACCATCCTCATTGATGTGCCGGCCGGGGTGGCCCTGGAACGGGTAACCCGGCGCGGGAAGGCGCGGGAGATCTACGAGCGGCCGGACACCTTGGACCGGGTACGTTGCCGTTACCTCGACCTGGCGCGGGTGTTCGCCCGGGCCGGTCATCCCCTCCACCGGGTGGATGGTTCTCCTGCCGTCGCCCAGGTTGCCGCGGGCATCGCCCGTCAGGTCGAAGACCTGCTGGCCCAACCGGCGGGTCCGGCGTCTTTCCTGCGGGACCTGGTACTAGATTGGGAGGGCTGGCCATGAACCCGGTGCACAGCCGCCTGCAGGTGCGCTACGGTGAAACCGATAGGATGGGCATCGTGTATTATGCCAACTACCTCACCTATTTTGAAGTGGGACGCACCGACTTTTTCCGCTCTCATGGGCTGCACTATGCCGCCCTGGAGGACCAGGGTCTCCTCGCCCCTTGTGTGGAGGTTAGCTGCCGCTACCTCCGGCCGGCCCGGTATGGACAGGAGCTTGCCCTAGCTACCGCCCTCACCGCCATGTCCGGGGCCCGGCTGGTGTTCTCCTATAGTCTCACCTTGCCCGGTGACAACAGCTTGCTGGCTACCGGGCAGACGGTGCATGCCTGGGTAGACCGGTCCGGCCGCCCCCTGGCCGTGAAGAAGCATTATCCCGAGGTTTGGTCCCGGCTGCAAGAGCTCGTAAGCGAGGTGAAGCATGAAGAATCAGCGCCCGGCGGTGGTGGTTGACTTCGACGGCACCATCACCACCACCGACTCCTCGGAAAGCTTGGCCCGGCGCTTTGCCGCAGACGGCTGGGAGACCGTCCACCGGGAGTACCTGGCCGGCCGGTTCGGCATGCGTACGTGGCACCGGCGCATGGCGCCGCTGCTACAGGCAACCGAGGATGAGATGCTGGAGTACCTGCTACCCGGCTTGGAGATGCGCCCCCATTTTGCCGCGTTCTGCCGCTATGCTACGGGAAACGGGCTACGCCTGGTGGTGTGCTCGGACGGCCTGGGCTTCTACCTGGCACCGTTTCTACGGGCCCAAGGACTGGACCTGGAGCTGCGCGCCAATGTGTTCTCGAGCGGCCAGGTCCTCCACCCCCACGGCCATCCCACCTGCCTGGTATGCGGTAACTGCAAGGCGGAAACGGTCAAGGAGCTGCACCGCCAATACGGCCGGGTGGTGTTCATCGGCGACGGCTTCAATGACCGGTTCGGTTCCTCCCATGCCGACGCCGTGCTGCCCCTCTCGGGAGCCCGGCTGGAGCGGCACTGCTTGGAGCACGGCCTGCCCCACTGGGCTTGGCGGGATTTCCAGGATGTACAGCACTGGCTCGAGCGGGAGGTCCGCTATTCCGGCCCCCGTCCCCTCTGCCCCCACCC
>DMHJ01000264.1 GCA_003449495.1 Clostridiales bacterium UBA8153 | reverse complement strand
CATGCCGTTGAGAGGTCAAGCTACAGCCAGAGAAGGCCTGCGCTATGGCAAAAGCATCCGATGCTCCCGTCTGGTTGTACGGAGGTCATTTCACACCCCGGGAGCTGCCAGAGCTCCGGGAAACGGTGGCAGGTTTCCCAAGTCAAGCCGGTATGAACTGGCGAAGTCTGCGCGCTACCATTGCCCGGGCAATCCAGGCATGGTAAAGTTTGACTGTGGGCAAGGCGCATCTTCCCAGAACCAGCCTGGCCTGCAGATGAGGGTAGAGGCAGCCGGCCGGTTGCTGGCTTTTCAGGAACGGGGTAAACCCTGATGACACGTAACTTGGGTTCAGGACCGCTGCAGCTCAATCCGGATCTCATCACCAGACGCACCGCCGATATCAAGAGAGCCCTGCAGGCTCTGGCAGGCTATGCCGCGCTTTCCGAGGACAGCTTTCTGGCGGACACCACCATCCTGGCAGCAGCCAAATATCAACTCCTCGTCGCGGTAGGAGCGGCCCAGGGGATCTGCATTCATCTGGCGGCCCGGGTGGCCATGACCGCGCCCAGCAACTACGCCGACTGTTTCCTGCTCCTGGTGCGGCCCGGCCTGATCACCCAGGAACTGGCCGCCAAGCTCGCTGCCCTGGCGAAGTTCAGGAATCTCTTGGTGCACCAATACGCCGACGTGGATGATAGGCGAGTGTATGCCATTATCAACCGGGAGGTAGAGGACCTGGAGGTCTACGTGGCCCAGATTGCGGATTTTGTAAGCAGGGCGCTGGCAGATGGGAGCTAGCAGCTACCACCTCGGGTCGCGCGCAAGGAACCCCAGGCGGCGCCTGCTGGCTTCCGGCCTGCAGAACCGTCCTGAGGTTCTTTTTGCCTATCTCCATGGATCCTTTGCGGAAGCCCGGCCCCTCCGCGACGTTGATATGGGCGTCTACCTATCCCCTGCCGGGCTCGCAGCCGGCGCAGTGCCGGCATACGAAGGAACCGCGGCGTTAGATCTGGAAGCGTTGGTGGGTCTGCCGGTAGACCTCAAGGTGCTGAATCTAGCGCCTCTGTCCCTTCGCTATCACATCAGCCGCGGCTACCTCTTGTTCAGTGGCGACGAGCCGGCCCGCTATGCTTTCCTTGAGGCCACCTGGCGCGAATACTTCGATTACTACCCGTTGCTGCGGGAGTTTTACCGGGACATCACTGCCTAAGCGGCTCTGGGCACCCGGGTACCGGTGCCCGCCAGTCCTCCCTTTCCCGCTCTTCCCGGTGGCGCGGTCAATACTCGGGCGCGGTAACCTTGGAAAGATAACCGCCCGGTAGCTATAAGATGAACCTCTTGCCGTCTTACGCCGCGTCACCTTGCGACCGGGAACGATCCGGCATTTCCCGGCTGGCCTCTGGGCGGCCTGGGGACGGGCTCCCATGCCAGCCAGGGGTTCTGCTTGGGCAGGCTGCCCGGTGGCGTAGTTCAAGGTTACCGCGAGGCGATGCTGTGTGCCTGCGGCGGGCCGGATTCCGCTACGGCCACCGGTGCCGGCACCCCCCTCCCGGCGGACCGGCACCTGCACCCCTAAGAGTGCCGGCCGGTCCGCCGGGAGACAGACGGTGCCTGGACTGCCGCCCTAGCTCGCGCGAGGGCCTATCGTGTCCCGCACCTCCAGAGAGCGGGAGACAGGTTACGCCGCAGCCCGAGCTACCGATAGCTCGCCAACCGACGCCCAGCCGCGATGTCTCGCGCCACTAACGGCCGGCAGCGCGCCAGCTGCAGCCTTCTAGAACACGCCCTTGACCTTGCCGGTCTCCACGTCCACGTCAATGCGACGGTAGGCCGGGTCGGAAGAGGTACCGGGCATGAGGTTGATGGTACCTGCCACCGGCACCACAAACCCCGCGCCCTTGTAGGTGAGGATGTCGCGGATGGACAGCCGCCAGCCCTTGGGCACGCCTTTGAGTACCGGGTTGTCCGACAAGCTCAGGTGGGTCTTGACCATGCAGGTCCCCAGTGCCTGGATCTCCGGGTCTTTCTCCATGCGCTTCGCCTTCTCCAACGCCTCGGGAGTGTAGTCCACGCCGTCGGCGCCGTAGACCTTGGTGGCAATGCGGTGGATCCGCTCACGCAGCGGCGTCTCCAGTTCGTACAGGAACTTGAACTCCGTGTGCTGGTTGGTGGCATCGATGACCGCATCGGCCAGCTCCAAGGCGCCGTCGCCGCCTTTGAGCCAGTGCTTGGACAGGGCCACCCGGGCGCCCGCCGCTTCGGCGGCCCGCCGGATGGCTTGGATCTCATGGTCCGTATCGGTGTAGAAGTTGTTGATGCACACCACCGGGTTCACGCCTGACTGCCTGATGATGTTGATGCAGTGGACCAGGTTCTCGCAACCCTTCTCCACCCAGCCCACGTGCTCCTCGGAATAGGCCCGGTCCAAGGGTTTGCCGGGCACCGGGAGCGGCGCGCCGCCATGGGCCTTGAGGGCGCGTACCGTAGCCACCAGCACGGCGGCATGGGGTTTCAGACCCGACATACGGCACTTGAGGTTCCAGAATTTCTCAAAGCCGATGTCGGCGGCAAAGCCCGACTCGGTAACCACGTAGTCGCCGAGTTTGAGCGCCACCCGGTCGGCGATGATGGAGGACTGCCCGATGGCGATGTTGGCAAACGGTCCTGCGTGCACCAGCACCGGCTGTCCTTCGATGGTCTGGAGCAGGTTGGGGTTGAGGGCTTCCACCATCCAGGCGGTCATGGCCCCATCTACCTCCAGGTCTTTGGTGGTAATGGGGGCGCCCTTCTTGTCGTAGGCCACGACGATGCGGCCCATGCGCTCCCGGAAGTCCTTCAAGTCCTTGGCTACCGCCAGGATGGCCATGACTTCCGACGAGACGGCGATGGCAAACCCCGACTGCATCAGGTAGCCGTCCATCTTCCCGCCCATGCCGATGACCATGTTGCGCAGGCTCTGGGCACAGAAGTCTATGATCCACTTCATCTCCACGTTGTGCGGGTCGATGTTGAGGCGTTTCAGGCCCCGTTCGGTGAGGAATTTGTCACCGTAGTTGGCCTCATGCTGCATGCGGGAGGTGAGAGCCACCATGGCCAGGTTATGGGCGTTCATGATGGCATTGATGTCGCCGGTCAGGCCCAGGGAGAACGGCGTGAGCGGAATGCACTGGGAAAGGCCGCCTCCTGCCGCCGACCCCTTGACGTTCATGGTGGGCCCGCCGGACGGCTGCCGGATGGTGGCGACCACTCGCTTGCCCCGCTTGCCCATGCCCTGGGTCAGGCCCATGGTGGAGGTGGACTTGCCTTCGCCCAGCGGCGTCGGCGTGATGGCGGTAACATCGATGTACTTGCCGTCGGGCCGGTCCCCCACCCTGGCCAGGACGGACTTGAAGTCCACCTTGGCAATGTAGTGGCCGTGCGGAAGCAGTTCCCGGCTCTCCAATCCCAGCTCCCCCGCCAGGCGCTGGACTGTCTTCATGTTAGCCTCTGCGGCTTCGGCGATCTGCCAGTCCGGGTGCTTGGTCGGATCCAATGGCATGAACTATCCCCCTTCGCTTCATTCCGTATACTGCCGCCCGTTCCGGGCGGGCTCCGCCTGCGTCACCTGTCCCCGGTTCCCCGGGGCCCCGCCGCCGGGAGACCGGCCGCCCCGCCCTCGTCCATCGAGCACCGCCCAAGTCGCGCCCAGGCGTGACGGGCCCGCCGGTCCGGGCCTCAAGTACCCGCGTGCCCCGCTACTCCCACACCTGGGACACGTGGGTAACCCAGAAGCCGCCCGCCCGCAGCTTCTTCACCAGGTCACCGGGTTCGGTGGTCTTCACCCTGAGCACCACGTTGCCCACGTGGCGTTTCTCTGGGATGTACGTGGCCAGGCTGGCGATGCTGATACCGGACTGCTTCACGATCTGGGTGATCTCGGCCAGTATCCCCGGGCGGTCGGGCACCCGCAAGGTGATCCTGGTCCCTTTGGTGTGTAGGCCCATCATATCCACCATGACCCGGAACAAATGGCCCTGGGTGATGATGCCCACCAGGTGGTTGTCCTCGTTTACCACCGGCAGCGCCCAGACGTCGTGCTCCGTCATGATATAGGCGGCTTCCTCGATGATCTCATCGGCCGGCACCGACCACACCTGGGTGGACATGACTTGGCTCACCGCTTGGTTCACCTCGACTTGCCCGGGCGGGAAGGCCACGCGCAGCAAGTCCCAGGCGGTGATCACGCCCTTCACGTCGCCGTTTTCCACCACCGGGAGGGCTTCATAACCCTTCTCCCGCATCAGCTCCATGGCCCGCCCCAAGGAATCGCCCGGGCCGATGGTCACCGGCGCAAAGGTCATGGCATCTTTGACAAACATTTCCCCGCTCGCCCCCTCCACGGTATTGTTTCCTGATTTCGCCGCCAGGTTAGGGTTTCCTGCCGGGGGAGGAGCCGGTCTCCAGAAGGCGAACTGCCTAACCGGAGGTGGTGAGCGGTGGTTAGCCTAGCCCGGATCAGAGCTGACCTCGAGGATCTGGCCGAGATCGGGCGCGGGGAAGCTGGAGGCAGCTACCGGCTGGCATACTCTCCGGCCGAACTGGCAGCCCGCGCTTGGTTCGCCCGGCGGCTGGGCGAGGCCGGCCTGGAAGCGCGGGTGGACCCGGCGGACAACCTTATTGGGCGGCTGGGGAGCCCGAAAGGCCCGGCCCTGGTGATCGGCTCGCACTTGGATACGGTGCCGGGTGGCGGCGACTTCGACGGCGCCCTGGGGGTCATCGCCGGTTTGGAAGTGGCCCGGGCCGTGCGGGAGGGACCAGCTCTACGCCACCCGCTGGAGGTCATCGCTTTCGCCGATGAGGAACAGGCGCGCTTTTTGCCCGGCCTGGGCGGAGCCCGGGCCATGGCCTTGGGCGTGGATCCGGCAGAGTTTGTGGCCACCCGCGA
>DMHJ01000136.1 GCA_003449495.1 Clostridiales bacterium UBA8153 | reverse complement strand
CGCACGGCGCCAGTGGATACCTCCCCCCGGGCTGTCGCCAAAGACTGGACCCGTCGCCCGCCCCATCCCTAAAGTGAGAAAATCTGTGCGCCCCTACACGGAGGGGAGGAGGAATTCCGGGGGGGCAGAAGAAGCTGGCTATTGGTTCTTACCGGGAGGGGGCTGAACAGTTACGGGCGAGTTAGCCGGACCGGGAGGGGAGGATGCCATGGGAAGGGTCATTGCCATTGCCAATCAGAAGGGCGGAGTAGGGGTGCGTCCGTAAAGGGTTGATACGCGGCACCTTGAGGGGTGACAGACTGGAGCAGAGTCTGTCTGGCCACCCGGCTTAGCCGGATCCGAAAGGTGAAGGTGACCATCGCATGCCGGGAGAGCCCGCGCTACCGGAGTCAGTACCGGGAGACGGCGGGCGCGGCCAAGGCGCAGCATGGTGAAGGCCTGATTGCTTTAATCCCAGTCTCCCAGCCGAACCGCCGGGGGCGCCGGAAGCTGGCTGTGGCGCCTGGAAGTTGCCTGGCGGAGGTCCTCTCTACGCCTCCGCCATGCTCCGGCAGCTTCCCAGCAGGTCCTGGGGCCTGTGTACGGGAGACGGACGGGCACCTGCACTGCGCGGGGTTACGGCCCATCGCGTACGGCCTAAACGGAGATTGCCTAAGGCAGGTCTCCTGCTACGGCAACGGAGTCCTCGTAGTAGTCGGAGGGCGGGAAAGCCGCTCACACTCCTGCCGCGGGGTAGGGGACACCTCTGGTGCTGGCGAAGGGGGACAGGTCGCCTGTGTCCAGACTGCGGAGGTATGCGTAATGCAGAGAGCCGAGGTAGTTTTGGGCGCTTTGAGGAAGCGGGCGGAAAGGGCGCCGGTGGCGTATCGTCTCTACCGCCATCTGTTTAACCCGGAGCTGTACGGGGATGCCGGGAGCGACCCGGGTGAAGTTCATGGCATTATCCGGTTGTTGCGCGCGGAATCGTACCATCCAGGCCCTAGAAGCGACAGTCACCGCCGGGATGGCCTGGTGGAGCAGGTCTTGGGGAGGTTGCTGGCCGCGGTCTTCCAGCTGGATTGGCCCCGGCTGGAGGATGGGGAAGCCAGGCAGGGGCTGTTGGCAGCGCTACGCGGGATGCAGCCTGCCCGGTGGGTGTTGGTTGGCGAGGTGGGGGACGTCCCGGCCACCTGGAGTGAAGAAGCCGTATGCGAGACCCTGGGGAAGAGAGTCCGGGATGGCCGGTTACTGGAGCTTTGCCGGCGCTTCTTCCGGGCCTACGGTCATCGGAGCATGCCGGTCAAGGTGTGCCTCGAGCTGCGGCTTACTGCCGTTGACCGCCTGGTGGGCACCTTGGCGGAGGTGGCGGGTTACGCAAGGCTGGGGAGTTCCTTCATCATCGCGAGCCATGACCGGCCGGGGAGGCTGCGTGAAGCCCTGGATGGTCTTCCCGGGATCCGGCTTGAGCTGCTGGACATGTCCCGGGCTGGCCGGCGGATCATGGGGTACCAGGTGGTCAGGGGGCCGAGCAGCTTCAGGCTGCGGGTTCCCGCCGGCGGCGTCAGGGAGCGTCTGCAGGGATTCGTCCGGGGGAACCGGGCCGTCCGACGCCCTGACCGCCTCGGCATGACGGCGGAAGCCATGATCGCGCTGTACCGGGCGGAGTTAGTCAGGGTAGCCGCGGAGTACGACCTGGCTGAAGGCGGGCTTCGTCACCTGGCGCGATTCCGCCATTACCACCTGGGGAGTCTCTTGCTGACGCTGGCCAGCAAGGAGCGTTCATCGGTCCGGACCGCCGTGACCAGATACCGGATGATGCGGGATGGCAGGAGCACCATCGGAAAAAGCACGCCCGCCGGGACAGTTAGCTATCCCGTGATTACCCGGGCGGGGTTCGTCCTCTAATGGTGACCGGAGAGCCGGGTGCATTGAAAGGTGCACGCCCGGTTCGGAGGGGGGCGCGGCGAAACCGGAAAGCGGCGCGGCGCGCCTACCCTACAAGACAACCACGACGGTAAACTTGGCCGCCTGTCTGGTGGAGCTGGGCCGGACGGTGCTGGTAGTCGACATCGATCCGCAAGGGAACTCCACCAGCGGCCTTGGCCTGGACAAACGCAAGGTGGAGTTGTGCATCTACGACGTACTGGTGGGCGAGGTGCCGCTGGACCGGGTGGTCAAGGCGAGCGGGTACCCGGGCCTGGACATCGTGCCCGCTACTTTAGATTTGGCCGGGGCGGAGCTGGAGCTGGTACCGGCGCTGGCCCGGGAGAGCAAACTGAAGCGGGCGTTGGAAGGGGTGGCGGGTAAATATGAGTTCATCCTCATTGACTGCCCCCCGTCGCTCGGACTACTGACCATCAATGCGCTGACCGCCGCCAAGTCCCTGATTGTGCCCATCCAGTGCGAGTATTACGCCTTGGAGGGCTTGGGACAGTTGATGAGCACCGTCAAGCTGGTACAGGCCAGGCTCAACCCCGGGCTGCTGCTGGAGGGGGTGGTGCTGACCATGTTCGACGGCCGCACTAACCTGGCCATCCAGGTGGTGGAGGAGGTCAAGAGGTTCTTTCGTGGCAAGGTCTACAGCACGGTGGTCCCGCGGAACGTGAGGCTGAGCGAGGCACCCAGCCACGGTAAGCCCGTGATTGCCTACGACCCGCGGTCCCGGGGGGCTGAAGTATACCGGGAATTAGCCAGGGAGGTAGTGGCCCATGCAAAAGAAGGCGCTGGGTAGGGGACTGTCTGCCCTGATGCCCGAGGCGGACACGGGTGGGATGACCGAGCTGGCCGTGGAGTCGATACGCCCCAATCCTTACCAGCCCCGGCGGGGATTCGATGCCGGCGAGATGCAGGAGCTGGTGGAGTCCATCCGGGCGCACGGAGTGCTCCAGCCCATAGTAGTGAGACCCTCGGGTGAGGGGTATGAGCTGATAGCCGGAGAGCGGCGCTGGCGAGCGGCGGCCGCGTGCGGTCATAAAACCGTCCCGGCCGTAGTGCGCGAATGCAGCGACCGCCAGCTCATGGAGCTGGCCCTGGTAGAGAACCTGCAAAGGGCTGACCTGAACGCCATGGAGGAGGCCGGGGCGTTCTGGCGGCTCGTGGATGAGTTCGGCCTCAAGCAGGAGGATGTGGCGGAGCGAGTGGGGAAGAGCAGGCCGGCGGTGGCCAACGCCCTTCGCCTACTGCAGCTCCCCCTGCCGTTACAAGACATGGTGCGGGGCAGGGCGTTGTCCGCCGGCCACGCTCGCGCCCTCTTGCCGGTGGCCGACGAGCAGCTCCAGGTGAAGCTAGGGGCCCGGGTGGTGGAGGAGGGCCTGAGCGTACGACAGACGGAGCTGTTAGCGCAGTCGGTGCTCAAAGCTCACCGGGCCCCCCGGCCGGCTACGGTGGCACCAGAGGTGGCGGCCATCCAGGAGCAGCTGGAAGGGGTGCTGGGGACCCGGGTGCGGATCTCCGGGGGTGAGCGGGGCGCCATCGAGATCAAGTTCTACTCCCGGGAGGATTTGACCCGCATCGTCGAGGTCCTGCTCGGCATGGAGGAGCGTTAAGGGACGGGGTTTCATGTGAAACAGGCATGGCGATGTTTCACGTGAAACATCGGAAGGGGGTTCCGGCTTCCTGGGAACGCTAGTTAACGCCGCCAGCATACTGGTGGGAAGCGGACTGGGGCTCTGGCTGGCGGGGCCGCTGGCCCGCCGGCACCAGGAATCGCTGATCCGCGCCGTCGGTTTAGCCGTGCTGGTCATCGGGGCGCGCATGGCCCTGGGTGGACAAAACCTGCCGTTGATCATCATCGGTCTGGCCGCCGGCACCATCATGGGAGAGGAAGCGCGTCTGGAGCATCGCCTGGAGGAATTCGGCCGGGTCTTGGGGACCCGCTTCTCCCGGGGACACGGCGACTTCCTCCGCGGCTTTCTCACGGCTACGCTGGTGTACTGCGTGGGTGCCATGGCCATCATGGGGGCCCTGGAGGATGGCCTGACCGGCTCGTACACCATACTCCTGGCCAAGTCCGCCCTGGACGGCATCACGGCCGTGGTGTTCGCTTCTACTATGGGCTTAGGCGTGGCGTTCTCCGCCATCCCGGTGCTCCTCTACCAGGGCACCATCACCTTGCTCGCCCGGACCGTAGAGCCGCTGCTCACGCCGGGCACCATCGCCGACATGACGGCCACCGGGGGTCTGCTCATCATCGGTATCGGCCTGAACCTACTGGGAGTGACCCGGCTCAGACTGGCCAATATGTTGCCCAGCGTGGTAGTAGTGGCCATACTGGTCAGGGTGGCGGAGGTGCTCACTAGCGGGTTGTAGGCCGGAGCGGCCCCCATTTCTGGCTACGGAAGGAGACGGGCATAGCATGCCTGTAGCGTGCACGAGCGAGGGGACCCAGACCCGGTACACCTGGGCCGAGGTGGACCTGGACCGGCTCGGGCGCAACCTGGAGGCCATTATGGCCAGGGCCGGTGGCCCCGCCCGGGTCATGCCGGTGGTCAAGGCCAACGGCTACGGTCACGGCGCGGTCGAGTGCTCGCGGGTGGCCCTGGAGGCCGGCTGCAGCCGGCTGGCGGTGGCCATCCTTGACGAGGCCCTCGAGCTGCGACGCGCCGGCCTGTCCTGCTCCATACAGGTACTAGGCTACACCCCACCGGAGCACGTTCCCCAAGCTGTCTCTGCCGGCGTCTGCGTGACCGTATTCGATGCGGAGGTCGCCCGGTCCCTGGACCGGGCGGCGCGGCAGCAGGGCCGGCGGGCGGTTGTCCATATCAAGGTAGACACGGGGATGAGTCGGATTGGAGCCCGGCCGGGACCCGAGCTCGAATCCCTGGCGCAGTTGCTGCGGGGGCTGGGCGGTGTGGAAGTGGAG
>DMHJ01000137.1 GCA_003449495.1 Clostridiales bacterium UBA8153 | reverse complement strand
AGGTGTTGGCGGGAATCCAGGATCCATGTCACGAGCCGGGCCAGGGGGACCGCGCCATCGGCCGGCCTGGCGCGGCGGACCTTGCCAGACGCGGAAATCGAGGTGGTTGATTCAGGCGTTACCTTGACGCCCTGGACTTTATGGTGCTGCAGGCGGCCCGGGTGGCCCTGGCCGGCGGCAGTAAGGACGAGGTGATGCGGGTCATTGCCGAGGCCAAAGCCCGCGTGCTTCCCTACATTGCCGTGCCTACCCTGACCTACCTGCGCCGGAGCGGCCGGGTGGGCGCGGGCGTGGCGGTGCTGGGGTCGCTGCTCAACGTCAAGCCCATTCTGACCATGAAGGACGGGCTGGTAACGGCGGTCGACCGGGTTCGCACCTATCCTAAGGCTTTGGCCAGGGTAACAGAGCTTTTGGAGCAGGCGTCGCGGGGCCGCCAGGTCCGGCTGGCCGTGGTCTACTCCAAGGTCTACGACGAGGCCCGCCGGTACTGCGCCGAGCTGGAGAGAAAGCTTCACGTAGAAGATGAACCCATCGTAACCGAGATCGGCGCGGCCCTGGCCGTCCACGGTGGGCCGGGCATGCTGGGGGCGGTTATCTATCGCCTGGGCAAATAGCCGGAGCGATCCGGCCTAGGTCCTGTAGCCCGGCGCCGTGCCGCAGGTTCCGTCCTCCTCTACTTCGCCAGAACCGGCTTCTGGGCCCGGGCCTCCCCGGCTACCGCCTTCCTCGGGTCTCCCTCGCTCATCCCTTCCAGGCTGCCGTTGGCATTTGCGCATTTCCCGGTCAAACCGGGGGACATTACTTGCGGAAAGCAGGCGGGAAAGGCAGGGAGCACTGCATGACCACGAATGGCAAGCGCCTGGGGCAAGTGGGGCTGCTACTGGGCGTCCTTCTTCTGCTGGCCAGGTTCTACACCCCGCTCAACAGGTTCAACCCGTTCTTGAGCTACCGGGTCGAGCGGCCGTACTACACCACCTTCATCGATGCCGCCGGCAACCGGCTGTGGGCCACGGCCCATCCGGTATTCCGCGGCGACGAGCTGTGGGCGGGCCCGGACACCCGGTTCGTGGTCAGGCGAGTCCGCAGGCGCATCGCCTACCTGGAGGCGGTGCCAGCCGCACCCTTAGACCCCCAGTGGCGACCGGCCCGGGTAGACACCGTGGCCGCGGCCGCCCCCCGGCCGGCCTTGCCCCTGGCCGCCCGGGCCCGCAACGTCGCGCTGTTCCATACCCGCGTGTCCGAGTCCGACATACCGACCCAGGGCCAAGCTGTTGTCAAGGGAAAGGGCGGGATCCTGCAGGTAGGAGCGGTGTTTGCCGGAGCTTTGCAGGGAATGGTTCTACCGTCGCCCACCATCGCACCTCCCACCATCCCCATGATGCCGGGGCGCACAGCCGTTCACGGCCGACCGCCCTCAACCTGCTCCGGAACCCCCGGCCCTTTGCCCTATTCGACGTGCACTGCGATGCGGCGCCCCTCGAGTTTTGCCAGACCACCATCAACGGCCAAGGGACCTCCCGTTTGATGCTGGTGTTAGGCCGGGCCAACCCGCTCCAGCGCGGCAACATCATGTTCGCGCGGCGGCTCATGGCCGTGGGCGAAGGCCTCCATCCCGACTTGTTCCAGGGGTTTTTCATGGGCCGTGGGCACTATAACCAGGATCTGGACCCGGGCATGGTGCTGGTGGAGGCCGGCATTCACACCATGGCCCAGCCCGTGGCCGAGCGGAGGATCGGGTTGTTCGCCCAGGTGGTGGCGGGCCCGGTGGGGTTGCCCGGAGCTCATGGCGAAGAGGAGCTTGCCCACCGGCTACCGGCCGGTGCAGACGCCTGCCGGCACTGGACGGCTTCCGGAAGCGCGGTGAATGACACCGGGCCCGTCCAGGCTGTTGGTTCCGGAGACATGGTCCTCTCCAGAAAAGTCCGCTACCTTGCCCGGCGGCCTGCTCCCCATGGCTGCCTGAGTAGGCAGTGTGCGGCCGGTCCTCCGGTGGTGGAGCTACCGGAGGTAACCGATCTGCCCAAAAGATGGCCCGGCGATGGAAAGACCGCGAGCCACCCCCGTCCATCCGGGTCGCGAGAAGCGGGCCCCCACGCGTCCGGCTTCGCGGCGTTCCGCCGGCGACTTCGTGAACCTGCCCGTGTATCCGCCTCCGGCCCGTATTCGACCCAGGCAGCCCGTCCAGTCGTCCCTGGGGCGACTGGCACCCGGCGGAGTACAAGAGGAAACGAGCCGGGCAGAGCGAATCACCAGCCCCGGTGAACTGCCGCCAAGCTGCGACCGCAGATGGGCTGCCGGCTGACCGGGCACTATGGCGGCAGGGGTGGTCGCAGAGGCGTTCACTCCACCGCATAGGATGGGCCGCGGGCACTGACCCGCGTCTGGAATCAGAGAAGTGGCGCCCAGAGCTGAGGGAGGTCGAGCCGTGGCAGATTGCAGGTATTGCGGGAAACCGGCGGGACTCTTGCGTACCGCTCACCGGGAATGCCAGGCCAAACATGATTTGGGCCGGGCCGAGATCGTAGCCCTGGTCAAGGCCGCCACTCACGACCCGTCAACCATCGCTTCGCTTCAGGATGCCTCCGGGGTAATCGCCGTGCAGCATCACATCGCCGAGTCCGACGTTCGCTCCCTGATCATCGCAGGTTGGGAAAGGGCCGTGGACGGCGTTCTCGCCGACGGCGTGCTTACCGAGGAAGAGGAGGCCAATCTAGCCCAAATTCGGGAGCGGTTGGGTTTTAGCCGGGACGAATTGGATAGGAGCGGCGCGTATACCAAAGTGGTCCAAGGCGCGATTCTGCGCGACCTGATGCATGGGGTGGTTCCGCAACGATTCACCGTAACGGGACAGCTTCCGTTTAACCTGCAGAAAGGGGAGAAAGTGGTCTGGATTTTCCATGACGTCAAGTATTACCAGCAGAAGACACGACGACACTTCCAGGGCGGGTCGAGCGGTTTCAGCATTAGGGTCGCGAGGGGCGTCTACTACCGGACCGGTGCCTTCCGGGGGCATCCCGTCGAAACCAAGGAAGACGTTCTGGTCGGTACCGGCCTGCTCGCCTTTACCGATAAGCACCTGTATTTTGCCGGACGCGCCAAGAGCTTTCGCATCGCGTACAAAAAGGTCGTCTCCTTCGAGCCTTTTAGCGACGGTATCGGTGTCCATCGCGATGCGGCCAGTGCCAAGCCCCAATTGTTCATTACCGGCGACGGGTGGTTTGCCTATAACCTCGCCATGAACCTAAGCCAGCTGTAGGCCCTCGGGCTTGCGCGCCAAGTGACCTGCGTTCTGAGGCCGGGCCGCCGGCCCGCTCCGGCCACCCGTGCCCGCCGGAGCACGTAGTCGCACCTGTCCACTTGCCGATCAAAGTCTAACTGCCAGAGGCCGGCTGTGCCTGCGGCCCTTGGGCGTCACGGGTCTAACCGGGACCCAGCTCCCGCTGGATCAGGTCCCAGCATCCGGGTTCTTCAGAGCCCAGGCGCCAGAGGGCGATGCCCCGGAGCCGGTACCGGCGGGCCAGGCCAGCTTTTCGGCGAAGCTTTCCACATCCTCGAACCAGACTTCCTGCTGGAGATTGCGCCGGCGATACCTGAAGAAGGGCCGGCCCAACCGCCGCCCGACGGTTGCTCTCAGCCGGCGGGCGCGGGCCGCCAGGTCCTGGGCGGGCAGGTACTGGGTCACTCCGGCCCGGGCCGGTACTGTCCAGTCGTACCCGAAGAGTCCCGTGGCCAAGACCAGCCGGTCGGCAGGTATATCCCGGAGGGCCAAGGCGATGTTCTCTTCAACCCAGGGTAGCGGGGCCGTGGGGCCCGCCTCGGTCCCTTCCCAGTGGGAGTCGTAGGCCATGAGGATCAAGTAGCTGGCGTGCTGGACCAAGGCGGCGTAATCGAAATGGCCGTGGACCTTCTCCTGGCTACCTTCCCGCGGATAGACGGAAACGGCCAGTAGCCGGCTGCGGGCAGCCAGTTCTCCCTGCCCAGTTCAGCGATAAAGGCCGTGTAGTTGGCCCGCGCCTTTGGCCCCAGCCACGCAAAATACACGTTGAGACCGTGATACCCACGTGCTTCGGCCAAGGCCACCAGCTTGGCTACAGTTTTGGCGCGCGCCTGGTCTGCGGCGATCAGGCGGCCATTGGCGGCCCCCGGCACCACCACGTTATGGACCAGGGGGATGGACTATCGTTCCGTCCCCGTTGACCGAATACCAGAAAGGGGCGACGGTATCGACGAGATGTTGCTGGCGCCTGAGTGCGGGCAAGGAGGGAACGAACATGCCGCCGCCCCCATTCTCGAAGTATCCGAAGACTTCCAGCGGCCGGCGCACGGGCCGGGGCGGCGGCAACGGTTGCGGGCCCCCCGGAACGGCCAGGGCCAGCAAGAGGACGGCTAGGCCGGCAGCCAGCCAGTCGGCGGTCTTGCTCGGGGGCCAGGGTCGCCAGCGGTCAGGCAGGCGACTTACGGCAGACCTGCCCAGCTTAGAAATGTCCCGGGCATAGCGCCCAAGCCGGGCTCCGGCCTTGGCCAAGCCCGGGCCGATGCGGAGCAGGCTCCTCCACCGGGTTTGTGCACTCTCCACGAACCGGGTGCGGCCGGTCGCCGGCCGGTTGACCACCGGGTCGAAACGGGTACCCACGCGCCGGTCCAGCTGGTGAAGCCGCCGGGAGCCGGAGGCGAAGAAGGCCGACAGCACCCAACCCCGAAACAGTGGATAAGTCCTGCGCAGCCAAGCCCGCCGCCACCGCGATTCCCCGGACTCCGTCTGATCCGTAATCGCCACCTCGTCCATAGGCTGCCCAGGCAGCGGTGGGGAGTATCACCTGACCGGCATCCCGTCGACGGCCAGCGGGGGAAAGAGCCGGACCTGGGAGAAGAGCCCTCTCCCAGGTCCGGAAGCCGGAACCCACCCGGCGACCAATGTTCCTTGAGACGCTCGCCCGCACGAGCTACAGCATGGCATTGCTGCCGATGGCATCCCGCATTTCCTTTATAGGGAAAGGTTCCAAGTTAGCAGGTGAGCTGCTGGAATATCTCCCTAACCGGCAGGATGTCCTTGATGTCACCCACCCGGGCCCCTGAAAACACCAGCCCGTCCCCGACGGAGCCTTGCTGGGAGTTGATGAGCGCCTGGCGGATGCAGTGGCTGCGAGACGGATCATCGCGGTGGGAACACACCTTCAGGCAGTTGCGGCAGCGCAAGTTCACCCCGTCCAGCCGCGGCAGCCTTTCATCGGTGTGGGGCACGATGGCCCGGGAAGCGTACCCGGTGGGGCTCCACCACTCGACTTGGCTGCCGGTGGCCCGTAGCCAGGCCTCCTTCATGGCCCAAGAGGCAGACGACTCCACCGACATGGCGAAGCGGGTGCCCAGCTGCACCCCGTCGGCGCCCATGGCCAGGGCCCGGCGTACGTCATCGGCGTCGATGATCCCGCCCGCGGCGATGGCGGGACCCTCGAACCCACACTCACGTAACTCCCCATAGACCTCCGGGAACAGCTCCCACGTAGACACATGGGGGTCCTTCGGGCCCAGGTGGCCGCCGGCTTCTCCGCTCTCTATCACCACCCCGGAGATCCCGGGGGTCCGGCTGGCGATGCGCGCGGCCTTGGGCGAGCTGATGATGGCAAAGGCCGGGATGTGGTGCTCCTGGAGCCTGGCAAAGGGTCCCCGGGCGAACCCGGCCCCGATGGCGACGTAGTCGGGTCCTTCCTCGATGCACACCTCGAGCAGCTGGTCAAACAGGGCGCCGACGTACATGAGGTTGACCCCCATGATGCCGGTACCCAGCTGCCTGGCCGTCCGTATGTGAGTGCGCAAATCGTCGGGGTTGATGCCCATGCCGCCGATGGTGCCCACGCCGCCTTCCCGGGCTACGGCGGCCGCCAGGGGGGCGAGGGCGATGCAAATGGACATGCCGCCCTGGATGATGCACGTCTTGGCACGCTTTTTCCCGATCTGCAGTGATGGAAGCTGCATATGGCTACTCTCGCTCCTGCTGGCAGTGTACAGGTGGCGTTGGCTCCCAAACCGGTGGCACAGCGTCTGGATAATCTTGCGCTACCTGTGCCCCCGGTATTCGCTACGCTAGCCATCTATACCTCTTCGCGGCAGTCGGCCGGGCCTCATGTCCCGGGCCCTCGCCCGGTGCCGGCCCGGGTGCGCGCTGGCGGCCTGCCGCTGGTCCGGGCCGAATCCCGGCCGGGCAGGGCACCGGCTATGGCTTACAGGGCCCGACGATGCGATGTCGCCCGGCAGGAATGCGCGGTTGGGCGCCAGAATCCTCCCGGCCGGGGGTGAGCAACGTGAAGATCTTTGGAGGACGACCCACGAAGGAGCTGACCCAGGACATCTGCCGTTGTCTGGGTATCCCGCCCGGCCAGGCCGACATCTTCAAGTTTCCCAACGACAACACCTTCGTGCAGATCCAGGAGAATGTGAGGAATGTCGACGTCTACGTGGTGCAGACCTCGGCGCCGCCGGTGGACGAGGCGCTGGTGGAACTACTGCTGGTCATGGACGCGCTGCGCCGGGCTTCGGCCAGGAGCATCACCGCCGTCCTCCCATACTACCCCTATGTCCGCTCGGACAAGAAGGACCAGCCCCGGGTGCCCATCACCGCCAGGCTGGTCGCGGATCTTCTGGTTACCGCCGGTGTGAACCGTATCGTAACCGTGGACCTTACCGCCGACCAGGTCCAGGGTTTCTTCACCATTCCCGCCGACCATCTCACCGCCCAGCCGGTGTTTGCCCGCTATTTCCAGGAAAAGGGGCTGGTGGACCCGGTGATCGTCGCCCCCGATCCCGGAGCGGTGAAGAGGGCCCAGCGCTTTTCCGAGAAAATCGGCGCACCCATCGCCTTCATCGACAAGCGCCGGCTGGGGTCGGAAGTGAGGGCTACCACCGTCATCGGCGAGGTGCGGGATAAGCCGGCCATACTGTTCGATGAGGAGATCGATCAGGGCTCAACCTTCGTGAGGGCCGCCGAGGTACTGCTGGCCAACGGGGCCACGGAGGTTTTCGGCGCCTGCACCCACGGGGTGCTTTCCGGCGCCGCCCCCGGGTACCTCTCCCGGGCACCCCTCCAGGAGCTGGTGGTGACGGACACCGTGCCGGTCCCCCCGGAGAAGCGTTGGCCGGGCCTGGTGGTACTCTCCATCGCGCCGCTGCTGGCCGAATGCATCAAGCGCATCCAGGAAGGCCAATCCGTAAGCGCGCTGTTCTTCTAGCGACCCAGCCATGGCTCCCCCGCCCATTGCCGGTGGTCATGACAGCAGCTGCCGAATCCGGAGGCGCGCCGCTAGGGCGGGGTAGGCGATGCGGTCCGGGCAGGAGGGAGACTCTCTTGGCACACCTGGGAGTGGCGGAAGCCGGCGGCCTGGCCGCCGTCACCGGCGCCACCGGTCACATCGGAAACAACTTGGTAAGGAGCCTCACGACGAAGGGATGGAGGGTCAGGTGCCTGGTCATGCCCGGCGACGACCTGTACCCCCTGACGGGGCTGCCCGTAGCCATTCACCGGGGGGACGTGCGGGATGAGGGGGCGCTGGCCGGGCTGTGCGCCGGGGTCGATGTGGTCTTTCACCTGGCTTCGCTGGTCACCATCACCCCGGGAAACTCCCGGCTGCTTGAGGACATCAACGTGCGCGGTGCCCGTCGCGTGGCCGAGGCTTGCCTGGCCGGCGGCGTCAGGCGGATGGTGCATACCAGTTCCATCCACGCCCTGGCCGAGCCACTCCCCGGTACTGTGATTGATGAAGAGCAACCGTTCGACCCCGGGGCCATTGGCACCGCCTACGGTAGGTCCAAGGCCCGGGGCACCCTGGAGGTGTTGGACGTGGCGCGGCGGGGCCTGGACGTAGTGGTGGTCTGCCCTACCGGTACCATCGGCCCCCATGATTACCGGCCTTCCCCCCTGGGACGGCTGATCTTAGATTATGCCCGCGGCAGCTTGCGGGCCTATGTGGACGGGGCTTACGACTTTGTGGATGTGCGGGATGTGACCGCGGGGATGGTAACGGCATCCAGCCGCGGGCGGGCGGGTTGCGCGTACATTCTGTCCGGGCAGCGCCTGACGGTGCGGGAGTTTCTTGCCTGTTTGGAGGAGCTTACCGGGCTGGCCGCCCCCCGGTTGAAGGTGCCATCCTGGTGCGCTTACCCGGCGGCCGCAGCTTTCAGCGCGCACGGCCGGCTCACCGGCTTGCCGCCCCTCTTGACCAGGGACACCGTGTACACCCTGAGCAGCAACTCCCACATCAGCTGCGCGAGGGCTCACCGGGAACTGGACTACCGGGCCCGCCCGGTGCGTGAGGCCATCGCCGCTGCCCTGGCCTGGTTCCGGGACGGCGGGATGGTCAAGACCCGCCGCCCGGTGGCAACACCGGCGACCCGGGGCGGCCGGGTGGGGCCGTAGCCGCCCGGCGCTCCACCGGTCGCGGAGTCGCAACCGGTGCCGCCGCAGGTCGCCGTGGACCGCCCGGGAAGGAGCGCGACCCGGGCAGGTAGAATGAGGTGCGAGAAGTTCCCGAGAGGAGCGTTACCATGGACCTTACCCTGCCACCCCGCGAGTTGCACCAGCGGGCCATTGTCATTGACGGCCACTGCGATACGTTGCTGAACACCCTATCCAGCAGGCGGGATCTTGCGCAAAGATCGCAGCAGGGCCATGTGGACCTGCCCCGGCTGCGGGAAGGGGGCGTGACCTGCCAGTTTTTCGCCATGTACATCGAGCCCCAGTTCAAGCCCGCTCGCGCCGCCCGGCGCACACTGCAGCTTCTGGATGAGTTTTACCGCCAGTTGGCCCTGGCCGGCGATCTGGTGCCGGCCAAGTCGGTACAGGACATCTATGATGCCAAACGCCAAGGCAAGGTAGCGGCGCTGTTGAGCATCGAGGGAGGCGAGGCCGTTGAAGGCGATCTCGCCCTTTTGCGCATGTTCTACCGCCTGGGAGTCAGGGCCATGGGCCTTACCTGGAATGAGCGCAACGATATCGCCGATGGGGTGGGCGAGCAAGGAGCCAAGGGCGGGCTCTCCCAGTTCGGCAAGGCCGTGGTGCAGGAGATGAACCGTCTGGGGATGCTGGTGGACGTGTCTCACCTGTCCGAAGCTTCATTTTGGAGCGTAGTGGAGCACGCCGCCGCTCCTCCCATCGCCTCGCACTCCAACGCCCGGGCGTTGGCCGACCATCGTAGGAACCTAACCGACGACCAAGTCCGGGCCCTGGGCAAGCTGGGTGGGGTGATCGGCGTGGTGTTCGCCCCGCACTTTGTGGAAAGCCAGGGCAAAGCTTCACTGCGGGGCCTGGTCGACCACATCGACCACCTGGCCGCGGTGGGGGGCATCGACTGCGTCGGCCTGGGCTCGGACTTTGACGGCTATGGCGTCTCTTCAGGGCAGTCAGGCGTGATGGATGATGTCTCCCAGTTCCCCCTCATCACCGAGGAGCTGGTGCAGCGCGGATATACCGGTGAGCAGGTCCTTAAAGTACTGGGCGGGAACTTCCTCCGGGTCATTCAAGCGGTAGTGGGCTGAAGGAGGCGATCGTCCCCATGCTGGTAAAGGTGAAGCTGTTTGCCTCGTTGGCCGACGCGGCCTGCGTGAGGGAGCTGCGGCTGGAGCTGCCGGCCGGCAGCACCGGTCACGCCTTGAAAGCTGAGCTGGCACGGTTATACCCGGCCTTGGGCCGGCTGGCCGCCGGCTCGGTCTTGGCCATAAACCGGGCCTACTCCGGCGACGGCACGGTGCTGGTGGAAGGCGATGAAGTGGCCCTGATCCCGCCGGTAAGCGGAGGCGGGAGCCGGGTGTGGCTCACCGGTGAACCGCTGGATGCCCGCCGGGTGGAGGAAGCGGTGGCCTCGGAGCGGGCCGGAGCCCTCGTTACCTTCCAGGGAGTGGTGCGCGGTGTCACGGCCGGCCGGCAGACCCGGTACCTGGAATACGAGGCCTACTCCGAGATGGCGCTGGAGCGGCTGGAGGCGGTGCGACGGGAGGCCGAGGAGCGCTGGGCAGGGGTGGAGGTAGCGGTGGCCCACCGCACCGGCCGGCTGGAAGTGGGGGAGGCTTCCGTAGTCATCAGCGTGGCTTCGCCTCACCGCCGGGCCGGGCTGGAGGCGGCCGCCTACGTCATCGACAGGATCAAGGAGACCGCGCCCATCTGGAAACGGGAAGTCTGGACCGACGGAAGCGAGTGGGTGATGGGACAGACGCCGCGCTAGCCTGCGGGCAGTGGCGGCAGCTGCCACCGCACCCCTGGGGATAGGCGCAGTGACAACGGGGGCAGCGGGCAGGTCCCGCCGGCTGCCCCCGATAGCCGCACTGCGGGCAGGTCCGGTCCTCTACCATCCCATCAACGCCAG
>DMHJ01000015.1:8740-9518 GCA_003449495.1 Clostridiales bacterium UBA8153 | reverse complement strand
CCCGGCGCAGGGATTCTTCCACCCCGGGGTGCCGGCCGCCGGTAAGCTGCAGGCCCGTCTCCTCCAAAAGGCGGGGTTCAGTGGCCTGCAACCTGCCGCCCAAACGGGCTTTGGCCAGGAGCAGGTCGAGTTTGGCCAGCTTTTCCAGGTTCTCGAGGAGAAGTTGGGCGCTCTTGGCCACCTGCCGGGACAACCGGCGGCGCACGGCCTCTTCCGCCCGGAATTCCCGGGCCTTCAGCCGGGAGAGGTTTTCCTCCAACTCCTGCTGCCGCAGGCTGGCCCGCACCTGGAAGAACACGTGAGACCGCAGCTCCCGGGTAAGCTGGAGGAGCTCGGAAGCCATGAGTTCCTCCAACCGCGCCTCGCTCCTGGCTACCGCCAGTTCCCCCGGCCAGCCGGAAGCCAGCCCCAAGGAGGAGACGGCCGCAGCTTCGAGGCGCTGGCGCTCTGCGGCCAACTCCTGTTCGCACCGGTGCTTGAGCCCACGGATCCGGCGCAGGGCGGGAGAAAAGCCGTCGTCAATATAGAAGGCGCTGTCGCCCCGGGCGGAAGGATCCAACTCCCGGGCCAGGGCGGCCGGGTATTCCGGCACCCATTCGGCCGGGGCCGGCCAGCCCGGCTCTTGCCCCCGCCGGGACAGTTCCTGGAAAGCGGCGCACAGCCGCTTGATCTCGTAAAGCTCCACCGCGTCCAAGGTGGCGCCGGCCTGGCTCCGGTACACGGTTCCCCGCACATCCTTCACCTCGGACAAGAGCGCGGCCAGTGCCCGGGCCTGGGG
>DMHJ01000015.1:639-8347 GCA_003449495.1 Clostridiales bacterium UBA8153 | reverse complement strand
AGCTCGCCTTCCTGGCCGGGAAAGGCGGGAGCCACCCGGGCCTTGGCCTCGCGCCCAAAGGGGGACAGCGGGTCCAGGAGCCGCCATACCGCCTCGAAGCCCAGGGCGGCGCCGCTGGCCCGGGACATCAGGGTCTGGCTTGGGACCATGCCGCTTCCCCCTCTCGGGACAGGCCCATGACCACATCGAAGGTGGGCAACGGGTGGGCGATGCGGGACAGGCTGTCGAAAAACGCCTCCGGGTCGTAGGAGCTGCCCCCCGGCCCGGCCGGGTTTACCGCCAAGGCCAGCACCCGGATGGGGGCGACTACCTCCACCCGGCCCCCGGCCCGCAGCCAGTGCTGATACACCCGCCGCCCCACGAACACCCGGGTGGCGTCGTGCACCACGAAGACCAGGCGTTTTACCAGCTTGGGGTAGGCCAAGAACGCCTGCAGCAGCTGGTCGGTGAGGGCGCCGCCCAGGACTACCGCCGCCGTGCGTTCGTCCACCGCCGCGTAGATGGCGGCGGAAGCGTCCAAGGCCGTGCGCAGCCGCAGCGGGTGGGGCCGCCCGTCTTGGTCCAACAAGGTCACCGCCCGCTCGCCCACGGCCCGGGCGGCCGCCCGGGCCAGCTGCCGGTGTTTTACCGGCCCCAAACTGAACAGCTCCAGCCAGAGCGCCGTCTGTTCCGCAATGGCCGGCAGCGAGGGAGCCAGGGCCGCTCCGGTGACCAGGATGACGTTGCCGGTGATGGCCGGGGCCGCCGCCGCCCGCCGGTCGATGGACCCATCCACCAGCAC
Source organism: Clostridiales bacterium UBA8153 (assembly GCA_003449495.1). Lineage (GTDB taxonomy): Bacteria > Bacillota > Sulfobacillia > UBA8153 > UBA8153 > UBA8153. The sequence goes on along the minus strand of DMHJ01000015.1, from coordinate 7,566 downwards.
CAGCTCGGCCCCGTGCCGGAACAGGGCGCCCACCACCTGCCGCACCCCGGAGGCGCTGTCCGGTCCCACCAGCTCGATGGTGCCCGCTTCCCGCACCCTGCCCACGGTGATGCTGCCGAACCGGGTGTCCAGGGGGAGTACCTGCAGGATCTCGGCATACACCTCGCTGGCGGTGAGCACGTGTTCGGCAGTGGCCAAGAGGGCACCGCCGGGCACATACACGGCGGGCTTGGGCTCCCCGGTGACCAGGTCTAAAGGCTCTCCGTCCCGGCCGGTGGACATCAGCCCGAGCTTTCTGGTGGGCGAGAGCTGCCGGCACAAATGGTTGAACACCGTGGTCTTACCCACGTTCTTGGCCGTACCGACCAGGCACAACGCCCGGCAGCCCGACTTGGCCACCAAACCGGCCAGCTCCATGCGTTCCCCCCGTCTCGCTAGGGCCCGGCGTGGGGACAGCTCCCCGCCCGGCGCTCCAAGCGCGGCAAGTCGGACGGCTCCAAACTGGTAGATGCCCCGCTGAACAGCCGGCCCAGCCCCACGTCAAACTCCTCATGCCCGCTGCCGCACAGCCGACACGGTCTGGTCCGGTCTTCCGGGCGGGGGTGGGGCTCGGTGTAGGCGGCGATGACGCCCTCGTAGTTTCTCAGGATCACCTTATCCTCGCTCATCGACAGCAGGTAGTTGGGCATGACCGGGATCTTCCCGCCACCGCCCGGGGCGTCCACCACGTAGGTGGGGACGGCCAGGCCGGTGGTGTGCCCGCGCAAAAGCTCCATGATCTCCAAGCCCCGCCGCACGCTGGTGCGGAATCCCTCCAGCCCCCAGGAAAGGTCGCACTGGTAGATATAGTAGGGGCGGACCCGGGCCTTCAGGAGGCCGTGCACCAGCCGTTTCATCACCACCGGGCAGTCGTTCACCCCGCGCAGCAACACGCTCTGGTTGCCCAGGGGGATGCCGGCGTTGGCCAGACGGGCGCAGGCGGCTACGGCCTCCGGGGTAAGCTCCAGCGGGTGGTTGAAATGGGTGTTCACCCACACCGGATGGTAGTGGGCCAGCATGGCACAGAGTTTGGGCGTAATGCGCATGGGCATGACCACCGGCGTCCGCGTGCCCAGGCGGATGATCTCCACGTGGGGGATCTCCCGTAGCCGGGAGATGATGCCTTCCAGGAACTCATCCCCCACCAGCAGGGGGTCTCCTCCGGAGAGCAGCACATCCCGCACCTGGGGGTGGTCCCGGATGTAGGTGAGACCGGCGGCGACTCGCTCGGGCGGGGCGGCCCGGTCGGTCACCCCCACCAGGCGGCGCCGGGTGCAGTGCCGGCAATACATGGAGCACTGGTCGGTGACTAAAAGCAGGACCCGGTCCGGGTAGCGGTGGGTAAGGCCGGGCACCGGGGCATCGGCATCCTCGGCCAGGGGGTCCCGCACCTCCCCCGGGCCGGTCAAAAGCTCCGCTCCAGAAGGCACGGCCTGCCTGCGGATGGGACAGGAAGGATCGTCCGGGTCCATGAGGGCGGCGTAGTAGGGGGTGATGGCCATGGGCAACACCCGCAGGGTTTTCCGCATTTCTTCCAACTCCCCGGCAGACAGGGGGAGGACCCGGGAGAGTTCCTCCGGGGTGGTCAGGCGGTTTTTCACCTGCCACCGCCAGTCCTGCCACTGGGCGTCGGTCACCTCTTGCCAGCTGGGTAACTCACGGTACTCGCGCACGCTAGCGCCTCCCCGAAGATGCCTAGAGATACGACCTCTCCAAGAGCTTACGCAACGCTGGGTGCTGCCTGAGCATGTGCAGGGCGATGGCGGCATGCCCCGGCGCGTAGCCGTTGCCCACGATCATGGTGGCGCCACTGCCGATGCCCTCGGCGCCCAGGGCGGCCTTGGTGAAGCTGGTGGCCATGCTAAAGAAGTAGATGGTGCCGGTGTCCTTGGTGCACAGGATGGTGGTAAGTTCGGTGTCGGGCACATTCACGCAGTTGATGGTCACATCGGCCAGCCTTCCGCCGGTGGCGGCCAGCAGGCGGTCCCGGGTCTCCAGGGGGCGGGAGGCGTCCACCTGGAGCACCACGTCGGACACCCCCAGTTCCTGCACCCGGCGGCAGGAAGCTGCCGAATGCCCCAGGGCGATGACCCTCCCGGTAACACCCGCCCGCACCCGGGCTTCAGTGCAGCACAGGAGCCCGGACTTGCCGCCGGCCCCGATCACCACCACGGTGTCGCCGGGGCGCACCAGCCGGGCGGTCTGGGCGGGCGCCCCCGCCACGTCCAAAACCGCCAGGGCCAGTCGCTCCGGGATATCCGGCGGCAGCTTGGCCACGGGCCCGCTGGCAAACACCACGGCCCGGCCGCTGATATCCACTTGATCGGTGGACAGGCGCACCGCCTTTACCTCGTCGATGACCAGAGGGGTCAGAGTCAAAGAGACAAGCGTCGCCACCCGATCGCCCGGCTGCAGGCCGTCCCGGCCGGAGACGGCCTGTCCTACGGAGGTGACCTGGCCCAGCAGCATGCCGCCGGACCCGGTCACCGGGTTCTGTAGCTTCCCCCGCTCGGCCACCACCCCGGTGATGAGCTCGGCCACCCGGGCGGCCACGGCGGACTCGTCCGGCCCCACTTCGCTCTGGGCCTGCTTTTTGAACTGGGTGAAACTCGCCGAGTCTACATTGAGGGTGGACACGTCAATATGCAATTCGTTGTCATAGAGCCGGGGGGAATTGTCCAGCTTCCACGCCGCCTGGGGCAGGGCGCCTGCCGGCTCCAACACCCGGTGACTACCGTAGGGACATCCCGTACTCATGCGCTTACCTCCTTTTTAGTGCATCACTACCACTATCACTACCACTTAGTATTATAGAGCAAGTATCATGCCAACGGCGTTTCCCTGCACCGTGGCCGTGGCCCGGGGTGAGATGGGGGAAATGGCCCGTTTCCCGGCAGTCACCTGCCCAAAACCGGGCCGGCAATCTTCAGGGCCTTCATGCGATACTGGAGGGTCTGGCGGGGAATTTCCAGCTCCCGGGCGGCCCGGGCCACGTTGCCCTGATGCCGGGCCAGGGCTTGGGTAATGAGGGTTTCCTCCAAGCGCTCCAGGGCGTAGCGGAGAGGGACACCGGTCCTTTCATCCGGACTGGGCGACCGGGGAGTGCGTACCGGAAGCGGGAGGTGCTCGGGGGCGATTTTCCCGCCTTCCAGGAGGTTCAGGGCCCCTTCGATGGCATGCTCCAGCTCGCGCACGTTCCCGGGCCAGTCATACGCCAGCAGGCAGGAGACGGCCTCGGGAGTCACCGTCACATCGTGGCCGCCCAGGGCGGGGCCGTGTTTGGCCAGAAAATGCTCGGTCAACCGGGGGATGTCCTCCTTGCGCTCGCGTAAGGGAGGCAGGCGCAGGGACACCACGTGCAGGCGGTAGTACAGGTCCTGGCGCAGGCGCCCTTGGGCCACACTGAGGCCGGGTTCCGAGCTCACCGAGGCCAAGAGCCGCACATCCACCGGGCGCCGCCGGGCTTCGCCCAGCCGGGTCACGGCACCCTCTTCCACGGCCCGCAATAGTTTAGCCTGGAGTCCTAACGGCATGGAGTTCAGCTCATCCAGATATAATGTGCCCTGGTGGGCCAGCTCGAAGAGACCCGGCCGGTGCTGGGCTCCGGTAAAGGCCCCCCGGGCCGTCCCGAACATCATGCCTTCCAGCAGGGTCTCCGGGAGCGCCGCGCAGTTCTGGGCGATGAACGGCCCGGCCCGGCGATGCCCCTCGCTGTGCATGGCTTGGGCCACCAGTTCCTTACCGGTGCCGGTCTCGCCGCTGATGAGGACCGGGGAAGGGGTGAGGGAGGCCCGGGCCACGGCACGTTTGAGGGCAAGCATGGGCTGGCTGAGCCCGACCAGGTCTTCCAGGCGGTACAGGCGGGAGGGGGACGAGTGGTCGCCGGCCTGCCGCCCGGAGATCTGCGCCTGCAGCGCCACGATGCGGTCGGCCATGCGCCGGACGGTGGTCATGTCCTTGGCCACTTCCACCGCCCCCACCGGCCGCCCGCCGACCAGGATGGGGATGGTGGAGTTGACGGTGGTGATGCGCCTCCCCCGGTAGTTGGTGAACGTCTGCTGCTTATCGATGACCGGCCGCCCGGTGCGGATGACCTGCATGAGGGTGCTGGTTTGGTCATTCAGGGACGGGAACACTTCCAGGACATGGCGGCCCACCACTTCCTCGACGGTCATACCGTCCATGCCGGCGGCGGGCTGGTTGTAGAAGATGGTGCGGCCCTCCGCGTCCACGGCGTGGATGCCCTCGTCCACCGCTCCCAGGATGGCACGGAAGATGGCTTCGTTGTTACCGGACATGTCCCCCCACCCCCTGGCGCCGGAAATTCGGCACCCGGGGGGCGCGTTCCTGCTACCCGGCTTGGGCCATGATGAGCAGGATTTCCCGGCACAGCTTGGCGGCAGCGATGGCGGCGAGGTCCGCGTGATCGTAGGCCGGCGCCACTTCCACCACATCCGCTCCCACCAAGTCCAGCCCATCCAAGAGGTACACCGCCTCCAGCAGCTCCCGGGTACTGGGACCCCCGGGTTCGGGGGCGCCGGTGCCCGGGGCGTAGGCCGGATCCAGCACGTCGATGTCCAAAGAAAGGTAGAGGGGCCGCCCTTCCAGCCTGGGCCTCAGCCTCCTCATGGCCTCAACCAGCCCGGGTGGACCGGCCGGCACCAAGCCGGCCTCCTCCCGGCACGCCGAGCGCACGCCCAGCTGGACGAGATTGGCCTCCCCCACCGTCTCCCGCACCCGGCGGGCCACCGTGGCGTGGGACCAGCGCGAGCCATGGTGGCTTTCGCGCAAATCGGCGTGGGCATCCAGCCACAAGACCACCAGCCCGGGATGGTGGCGATAGACTGCCCGCACCAAGGGATAGGTGATCAGGTGCTCGCCACCGAGCACTAGTACCTTACGACCGGAGGCGTATACCTCCGCTACTTCTTTGTCCAAACCCTCCAGGGCCGCCTCCAACCCAGCTGCCAGGGCCAGGGGCAGGTCCTGGCCGTCGTAGAACTGCACATCCGCCAGGTCGCGCCCAAGGATGGGACTGTAGCTTTCCAGCGCCTCGGACACCTCGCGGATGCGGCGGGGCCCGAAACGCGTACCCGGCCGGTAGGAGGTGGTCACATCCAGCGGCGCCCCGTACATGATGATGCGGGACTCCCGTGCGTCTTCCCGGGACCTAAGAAACCTGCCCGCCCAAGATTCCGCCTTTCCCATTAGCTTGGAGGATGCGCCAACGCCTGCACCACGTAGGGGGGTAAGGCGAAGGCGGCCCGGTGGACGTCCGGGGAGTAGTAGCGGAGGTCGCCGGGCGGCGGGCGCACGGGTTCCGCCGGGTCATAGAGCTTGGACCCCACGGTGAAAGACCAGGGCCCGCCCGGGTAGCTGGGGATGGCGCCCAGGTACAGCCGGGCGATGGGGAAATTCCCGGCCATGCGCGCAAAGATGGCCGGCACCAACCGGGCGTTGTGAAACGCCGACTCGGTCTGGGCCACGCACATGCCGTCGACGGCTAAAGCCCGGTGCGCCCCGGCGTAAAAATCTGCGGAGAACAGGCCCACGGCAGGACCGATGGGATCGGTGGAGTCCACGATGATCAGGTCGTACGCTTCCTGCACGTCCCGCACGTATTCTATGCCATCGGCGATGATCACCTTGGCCCGGGGGTCGTCCATGGCCGCGGACAGCGCCGGTAAAAACTCCCGGGCTACCGCCACCACCCGCTCGTCGATCTCCACCAGGTGGCAGGCAGTTACTTGCCGGTGCCGCAACACCTGGCGCATGGTGCCGCCATCCCCGCCACCGATGATGAGCACCCGGCGCAGAGTTCCCCGGTGGGCGCACATGGCGACGTGGGCGATGAGCTCATGGTAAATGAACTCGTCGTGCTCGGTAGTCTGGATGATGCCGTCCAAGGTGAGCACGCGGCCGAACACCTCCGTCTCCAGTATGGCCAGGTGCTGGAAGGGGGTCTTTTCCTGGTGGAGTACGCGGCTCACCCGGCAGGAAAGCCTAAGGCCGGGTACCTGGTCCTCGGTAAACCAGACGGACAACGGTCATCCCCCCTTAGAAAGGCTAGTACCAGAAGGCGACGGCGGCGAAGGCGCACCCTACGCGCTGCACCACGTGGCCGGCGCTGGCCGACTTGAGGCCGGTCAGGACCAGCCCCCGCACGCGAAAGGCCTCCTCCACCATGGCCCGGACTTGCCGCTCGAGCTCGTGGGCTTCCCCCACCCCGGCATGTTCCATGATCACCCCGAAATTGGTGCCGTTAAGCCCTACGGCCACGGCGGCGGCCAGCCGCTGGCCCGGCGTTTCGCTCACCACGTGACCATAGGCGGCGGGCACCAGGGCGCCCGGGGGAATGGAAAGCCGGTCGGCAAAAACGGCACCGGGCGGCAGGATGCTGGAGACCTTCAGCAGGTTGACATTACCCAGCCCGGCAGCGAGCAAAGCCCCGTCGAAAGCGTTAAGGGTGGTCATCCCCTCGCTGCTCCCCGCTACCAGGCAGAACTTGGCCGGAGTCGGCAGCATCGGCATCTCTCCTCAGACAGAAAGTGTCGTCGTTAGCGTATCGTCAGCGGCGGTGGGCCATACCCAGGCGGCGCGACACCGATTATACCAGAAAAAACCGTGGCTCGAAACGGTAGCCATCATGATGTTACCGCCGGTTCCTGCCTCATTGCGGAGGGCGCCGGGCGTCTGACCTCCGCCCCGCAGGCGCTTAAGGTGTGCGGGCAACTCCCGGCCACCAGACTGTTGATGGCCGCATCGAAGTCGGCGTTCGCCTCATGCCGGCAGGATCGGCCCTGCCACACCGGCGGCGAAGCTCTTCCAACCAGGCGTCAGGCCACGCCCGGTTGTGAGTAGCCTTCGCCGCGCGTCGAGTCAGGTTCC
>DMHJ01000015.1:0-295 GCA_003449495.1 Clostridiales bacterium UBA8153 | reverse complement strand
CGGTTCTCAACCATCACTTGGGCGTGGCTCTTGGCCATGGTGGCCGTGCCCTGGTGCGGCGCGTCCCGCCGAGGTCTTTTGCCCGGGCCTGGGGCCGGGCGCCGGTTGGCCGATCCTTTCTGCTTCCTCGCCACTTCCTTTGGCCACCGCTTGAGCTGGTGCATGGCTTTCGCCAGGCGCGCCGGTGCCCGACCCCGCTAACGTCTGACCAGCTGGCCAGGCTAGTAACGGCCGTGTCGAGGCCAACCACCGGGCCGCCGGGCGGTGCCGCCGCTTGACCTGCAGGGCCAAGAGC
>DMHJ01000005.1 GCA_003449495.1 Clostridiales bacterium UBA8153 | reverse complement strand
ATGCTGTGCGCACTTTTCGTCTGAACGGGTTGCGTCCGTGAGGCATGATGACCGTGACCCCGGTGCGCACCGGGCCCCTACCCGGCTGCAGGGCTCCCTCTCCCCGGACCAGGGTGGTATGGCCCACGCGCACCCCGCTTACGTCGGTGATGGCGTTGTGGCGACCTGGCTCCAGTTGACCGACGCGTAACCCAGCGTCCCGGCTCCTCATGGCGATGCCGCCTCTACCAGCCCGCGAAAGAGGCCCAAAAAAATGGGATCCTTTTCCCACATGCACTCCGGGTGCCACTGGATGCCCACGGTAAAGCCGGGACCTTCGATGGCTTCGATCACCCCATCGCCGGCCCGGGCGGTAACCGCAAAACCGGGAGCGGGGCGGCCCACGGCCTGGTGATGAAAGGAATTCACCCGGATGCTAGGCACCCCGAGGAGACGGCGGGTGATGCCTCCTGCCTCCAGGTTCACGGCGTGGGTAGGGTGCCAGCGAGGCGCGGTCTGGCTGTGTTTGAGGCTGGACCTAACCTGAGTCGGGATATCCTGGCATAAGCTGCCGCCGGCGGCCACATTCAGCAGCTGGGCGCCACGGCAGATGCCCAGGATGGGCAATCCGGCCTCCAGGACCTTGCGGGTGAGCCTGAGCTCGGCCCGGTCCCGGTCAGGGCAGACCCGGCCCAGCTGGGGTAACGGTTCCTCCTGGAAGTGCACGGGATCCACATCCACCCCACCCGAAAGCAGGATCCCGTTTAGCACCCCCAGCAACCGTTCGATGGCGGCGTCATCAGCATACGGCAGCATGACCGGCACTCCGCCCGCCGCCCGCACTCCGGCCGTATATTCGGGGGACAGCATGTATCGTTGGCTCTCATGGTCGAGAGACGGCGTAACTCCAATAATTGGTAGCATGCTTGCTCTCCGGCCACCTTCCGCAGGAGCCTACAGCCGGAGCCCGCTCCTTTCCCGTCTTTCCCGCTCGCGAGGGTACCTGGAGGCTGAGCCTCGCCAGGGCCCTAGAAGTGCTCGGCGTAGGCAAACAGCGACGGCACGCCTCCGGTATGCAGAAACACCACCGTCTCGTCAGGACCGAACGCGCCCTTGGCCCAGAGATCCAGCATGCCGGCCATGGCCTTACCGGTGTACACCGGATCCAGGATGACACCCTCGGTCCGGGCCACCAGCCCGATGCTGGACAGTCCCTCCGGGGTGACCTTGGCATAGCCTTCGCCGATATACTCGTCGAACACCCGGATGCCGGCCGGGTCAAGCGCCAGGTCCATGCCGAGCAAGGACACGGCACCCTGGGCGATGTCCGCCACCCGGGAGGCCAGCGCTGACTTCTCCCGGCTCACGCTGATGCCCGTCACCTGGCCCAGGTGGAAGAGCCTTACGCCCAGCTCCAGACCGGCCTGGGTACCCCCGGAACCGGTGGCCATGACGATGTGGTCCACCCTCACCCCGGTGGAAAAAGCCTGGGCCGCCAGTTCCTGTACGCAGGCCACGTACCCCAGGGCCCCCATGGGGTGGGACCCACCGATGGGTATGATGTATGGCCGTTTTCCCTGGGCCGATAGCCCGGCCGCCACTTCCTCCATGGCCGCGGCCGCCTCGCCGGTGGTGAACCTCACTTCCGCACCTAGCACGTGGTCCATCAGCAGATTCCCCTGCCGGGGAGCGGCGCCGCTACCGGTAAGGACCAGCACCGTTTTCAGGCCGAACCGGTTGGCAGCTGCCGCCGTCATGCGGGCGTGGTTGGACTGGGCCCCTCCGGTCGTAATCAGGGTATCGGCCCCTTTGGCCAGGGCATCGGCTACCAGGAACTCCAGCTTGCGGGCTTTGTTCCCACCTAAGGCCAGGCCCGTGGCATCGTCCCGCTTGAAGAATAGCCGGGGCCCACCACCCAGAGCGCGGCGCAAGTTTACCGTTTCTTCCAAGGGTGTGGGCAGATGGGCCAGCCTGACCCTGGGCATGGCACCGAGTTGCATGCACAAACCACCTCCATCTTCCCTATGTTTCATAGCGCCCCACCGGATTCCTGCACGGTATAGAAAAAAGGGCACCGCTCCGGCGGCGCCCGGGACCGTGCCTGCTTCGACTCTAGGTTTTCCGCAGCCCGACGCTGATGGCCGACGCTTCATTGACCCTCGGAAGCGGGCTATAGCGGCGGGACGGTGCCTACGCCCTGGGCCAGGGCCCGTCTATGCACGTTGGCGGCCGTGGCCCTATCCTCCAGGGCCAATCCCAGGTTCAAGGAGATGATCCTCTCGCCGTCATGTTCCCGTCCCGGCAATTGCCCGGTCACCGGCCAGCCCCAGTCGCCCAACACCGGGAGAACGTCTTGGGACGTATCCTAACGGTCCGGTAGTACGCGAACTGCCCGGCATCATGCACATAGAACTTATCGGCCAAGTGCAGAGCGGCCGGGTGCCAGCAGGAAGCGCTGCATCGAGGCGACAGACAGCTCCAGCCGGCTCGGAACGATCTCGTAGCGCAAGACAGCGGTCAGGCCGGGACAGGCTTCGTGGACGGCCGCCGGCTGGGTGCGGGCCTGCACGCCCGGGCCGGCGATGCGGGCGACGGTGCTGCCCGCTCTGGCCAAGCACTTGGCGGAGAGGCGGCTGGACGCCCCGGTGCGCATGGCCGTGATCCAGACACAGTCCACCACGGCCAATGGGACCCCGGTCTCCGGGCAGTTCAGGATCAAACCCCCGTTGATATGGGGCAAGTTGCCTTAGCCGGTTTTCCGGGAACCTGATGACCCACTTCACTCCCGCCGCCCCCAGCTTGCGGATGTAACGGGGCATGGCGTGGATGAACACGTCTCCTCCAGGATGCAGCGCAGAGGATTTCCTTGCCTTTTTCCGCCGGCACTCTCCCTTCGTGGTGCGAGCTCAGAGCGTTTCTCTCTCATACCTTGCCATATCCCCTATGGCGGAAGGCCGGCTGACCTGACCTACAGGCGCTATCCGGTAGGGCAGGCCGAATCCCAGAGCCAGGGGCGTTCACGCCGCGCGTCCAACACCGCCCGCCGGGCGCGAGGCAGGGCTGCCGCCACCTCTCCGGCCAGGATACCGGCGTCGCCCAGCTCCTGGGATGCCAGGCCACCGGCCACACCATGCAGGTAGACACCGGCCACTGCCGCCTCCAAGGGAGGGCAACCCTGGGCCAAGAGGGCGCCGATGGCTCCAGCCAGGACATCCCCGGTCCCCCCGGCGGCCAAGGCCGGGTCGGCCGCGGGGTCAATGAAGGCACCTCTTCCGGGTGCCGTCACCACCGTGCGGGCGCCCTTGAGCACCACCACTGCCCGGTAGCGGGCGGCCAACCGGCGGGCGGCGGCCAGGCGGTCGGCACCGATTTCCGCCACCCCGCACTGCAACAGGCGAGCCGCCTCCCCCGGATGAGGGGTAAGGATGAGTTGACCTTCCCGTTCGCCTTCCGGCTCCACCATGGCCAGGGCATCGGCATCGACGACTACGGGCACCGGGCACCGGCGCGAGAACGCCCGCACGAACTCCCGGGGGCCGGCACCCTGGCCCAGGCCGGGGCCCAAAACCACTGCCGACGCGCCCCGGCCGCGTTCCAACGCTGCGGTTACCGCCGTTGCACAGACCATCCCTTCCGCGGTGTCCGGTAGAGGGCAGGTCATGGCTTCGGTGAGCTTGCCTGCCATCAGCTCCTGCAGGCGCGCGGGGGTCGCCAGGGTGACTAGCCCGGCGCCGGCCCGCAAGGCGGCGGTGGCCGCCAAGGCGGCGGCCCCGGTCAGGCCGGGAGAGCCTCCGATGACCAGTACCCGGCCGTGGCTTCCCTTATGGGCATCCGGCCGGCGGGGCGGCAGCAGCTCCCGCGCCTGGGTGGCGGTGACGACCTGGGTGGTGACGCCGGCGAGCGCCCCGGGAGGCAGGGAGATGCCGGCCACCACCACGCGCCCGGCCAACCCGGCTCCGGGGAAAAACAGCAGACCCGGCTTGAGCGCGGCGAAAGTCACCGTCATGCTGGCCCGCACCGCCGGGCCGGACACGGCGCCGGTGTCTGCGTCGACACCCGACGGGAGGTCCAGGGCCAGCACCGGGCAGTCCACCCGGCTTATAAGCTCCGCCGCCTCCTTGGCCGGTGACCTCAGCGCGCCGGAGGACCCGGTTCCCACCACGGCGTCTACCACCAGGGCGTAACCTTCAAGGTCACGGGGCAGGTCTTCCACCCAGGTGCCACCGCGTCCCCGCCAAGCCGCCAGCATGGTGCGGGCATCGCGGGAGAGCCGTTCTGCCGCTCCGGCTAAGTAGACGGTAACTTGCGCGCCCAGGTCGGCCAGATGACGGGCCAACACCAGACCGTCACCGCCGTTATTCCCGGTACCGCACACGATGGCCACCGCCCGCCCGGACAGCCCCGGGACCAGCTCCCGGGCGGCCCGGGCGGCCTGGTACCCGGCGTTCTCCATGAGTAGAGCACCCGGGATACCCAACTCCCCAGTGGCCCTCCGGTCGCCCTCTCGCATTTCCCTAGCGGTGGCTACCAGCAC
>DMHJ01000076.1 GCA_003449495.1 Clostridiales bacterium UBA8153 | reverse complement strand
CGTCCGCTCCACTGCTACAGGTATAATGCCACTGCGCACCCCGGCCAGCGCTGTCCTGTAAGTGGACGCTTTGATCCGTAGCCCGGATTGCCAGCTTTTGCTTTTCATGCCTATAAGTGCCATTGCTCTTGGCAGCTACCAACCTGGGTCTGCCGTCCATGCACATTCTCCGCCGCGGCTCTCCCTCCTCCCGGCGTCCGCCGGCCAACGAGTAAGGGCGATGCCCGGGGGCGGCCGGGGGCCGGGCAGCCGGTATGGCCGGATCCCGGCCTCCCGGTCAACGCCGGGGCAAGCCCGCCCGCCGAGCGAGGCGGACGTGGCCGGTGGCCCGGCCTAGAGAACCCGGAAGTGATAACCGCCTCAGGGGAGGGGCGGCGGACGGCCGCGTGCTTCCAGGCCCGGCACCTCGCAGCCATGGTCACCTTGTAGGCGCCGGAGTGTAACTGGTATAATCGGGAGCGGCGGTGATTGCGCGGGTGACTATGAGCCGGGAGCGCTACGCAGCGTGACTATGGATGCTTCCGCCTTGGCGGGTATAGTCTGGGAGCTCGGGCAACAGGCGGGCGCACGTCTGGAGCGCATCTGCCAGCCTTCCCCATCGGAGCTGTACCTCTTCCTGCGCAAGGCGGGAGAGGTGAAGCGCCTGTGCTTAGGCATGCGTTCCGATCTTCCCCGCCTCCACTTCACCGCCAGCCGTCCGGAAAACCCTGCCCACCCGCCCGCCTTTTGTATGCTGCTGCGCAAGTGGTTGGAAGGCGCCCGCCTCACCGGGGTGGAGCAGCCACCGGGGGAACGGTGGGTATGCCTCCGCTTCCGGGGTCGCTCGAGCTTGGGCCAGGAGCTGGCGTTGGGACTGGTAGCCGAGCTCATCCCCGGTGCCACCAATCTCATACTGCTACGGCTGCCAGAGCAGCAGGTACTCGCCGCCCTCAAGCCCGGTGCGGTTCTCTACCAACCGCCCGCACTACCGGGCGGAGTGTCCCCCGGCCGGTGGCTTCCCGAGCTGTTCGCCGACGGGCGGCAGGACCCAGGGCCGGCTTGGCAGATGCTGCTCTCCACCGTGCGCGGTTTCGGCCCCTTGCTCGCCAAAGAGGTCGTGTTCCGGTCGGGATGGGATGCAGACGCCCCGGCCCAACTGGTGGCGCCTCAAGCAGACCGGCTGGCCCGGTTCGTCCATGATCTGGCCGGTGCCGTGTCGGCCGGGCGATTCCAGCCTGCGGTGTACTATGGCCGGGAGGGGAAGCCGCGCTACTGGCACGTGCTGGAGCTGACCCACCTTAGTGACCTGGTAGCGGTGAGCATGGCTACCCCCAGTGCCGCCGCGGACCATTTCTACACCGCCTACCTCCAAGGAGCCGCTTTCACCTCCCGGCGGTCCGGGCTCCGGGGCGCTCTCAGCTCTGCCGGTAAGCGCTTAGAGCGCAGAGCCCGGGCCCAGGAAGCCGACCTCCAGCAAGCGGCTGTCGCCGGGGAGTTCCGGCTCTGGGGCGAGCTTCTCACCACCTTCGCGGACCGGGTACCGGTGGGTGCCGGCCGCATCGACCTACCCAACTACTACCTGCCCGACAGCCCCCCGGTGAATGTCCCGCTGGACCCCGCTTTGGGCGCTCGCGCCAATGCCCGCCGCTACTTCGCCCGGCATGCCAAAGGCGAAAGGACCCGGGTGGCAGCAGGCAAGGAGCTCGAACGCACACTGGCCGAACTTGCCTACCTGCAACGGGTTTCCGACACCGTGGAGGACTGTCGTACGCTTCAGGACCTCGAGGAGGTCTGGGAGGAACTGCGCGAGGCCGGCTTAGCCCATCCGGTGCCCAAGAGCCCCCGGGCCGGCGCTCGTAGTGGAAAGTTCACCGGTCTGGAGCTGGTGTCTTCCCGGGGAGATGCCATCCTGGTGGGAAAGAACCACCACCAGAACGAGCAGCTGGTGCGCGCGGCCCGGCCCGACCAGGTGTGGCTGCATGCCCGGGGCGTACCGGGGGCCCACGTACTGCTGTGCCCAGGCGCCCAGGCGGGCAAGGACTGGCCGCCTGCGGATAGCCTGGAAGAAGCGGCGGAGCTGGCCGCCCATTTCAGCCGGGCGGGACGGTCCCGGTGGGTGGAAGTGGACTGGACTTGGGCCCGTCACGTGCGACGCGTACCGCAAGGGAGACCGGGCCTCGTGGTCTACCACCACGAGCAGACCATACGGGTCAGCGCTTCTCCCCGGCTTTTCGCCGGCGGCAACTCGCCACCGCGCTGAGGCCAGCGACCCGTTGCGTCCACACCTCATCTGCCTGCGGTATGCTCCGGGCCCGGCTACCTACGCTGGATGCCGGCCAACCCAGACCAGTGGTGACGGGTGGTGGAGAGCGGGGCATCAAAGACATTTCTCCGGCGGCGTACCCCCCGGGGCCGGCTACGCGCGGGGGCCCTGGCCGTAACCCCTACCCCCCTACACACACAAGCTGGGCGGTCCTTGGCCCCACCCTGCCCGGCCTGGCTTTCCCCCGGTCTACCGGCAGGGTCTGCATGCTAGAGCCCACAGATCCTTTTGGAGTTCCACGTAGTGGCCACGGACCCCAGGCGACCTTGCCCGTCGTGATGCCCCTAAAGAGTTCGCTAGATCGCGTCTCGGGACTGGCCGCGTCAAGCCGCATCGAGGCCGCGGGCATCTTTGATGTCTCCAGCGCGGCTCAGATGCTGGAGGCCGGCATCGCCACCATATGTACCTGCAATATCCGCGACTTTGCTGCCTTCCCGGTGAGCGCGGCAACTCCGGAGGAAATCCTCAGCGCCCTTGCCAGCCCGCCGAACGGATGTGGAGTGGTGCAGGAGGATCCCGGGTGCGGGCGAACGCGTGCCCATCCGCCTACGGCAACAGCAGCTGGATCTCACCGGAACTGGTTTTTGTGCACGTACGTTGCGAGCTCCCGGCCGGGGCGGACCTTGGGCTCTGGCACTTCATCGGCATAGCCCAGGGGCAGGATGGCCTGGGGCGAAAACGACTCCGGCACCTCCAGCAGGACGTTTAGAAATCCGGGATATCCAGGCGTATAGGTGAGCGTCCCCAGCCCCTGTTCCTCGGTGGCCAAAAGCAGGTATGACACGGATATCCAGGTCGACTCCAGCCAGTACGGTTCGCCGGTCCTGCCAAACACGCAAAGCAGGAGCGGCGCTGCCTCCAGGAACGGTTTGGCGTTCTCGGCGATGTCCTGTTGCCTGAGCCAGGACCTAAACCCCGCCGGCTGCTCAGCGTTCCAGCGAGCATCGGCCTCTTCGGAGAGCCGCCGGATTTCCCGCTTCACGGCCGGGTCGTCCACCACCACGTAGAGCCACGGCTGCCGGTTAGCCCCGGAAGGCGCCAGTCCCCCGGCGGAGAGGATGGTGGTGAGCGCCTCTGCGGGAACCGGGTCTGGCTTGTACTTCCTTATGGAGCGCCGGTCTCTCATGATGCGGTAAAGGTCCTTCACGGGCTTTCCCTCCTCGCTTCCTGCCGCACGCTGGGTACAGCCTTTGGCCATCACTGGAGGTATTCTCGAGAGGCCTCGCCGTCCCCTCTGGCCCTCAGACCCCGGCAGCCGGACACGGCCGTGGTTGTCTTTGACGGTGATCGGAGTGGATTCTTTATGAGTACCAGACGCCTATTGGTCACAGCCGGCGGTAAGCCGCAGGCCGAGCCTCTCGCCCGGCGCCGGTTCGGAGCCCATGCGGTCCACCGGGCTCTCCGAGGCACGGCGGGACCGACCGGGCAGGAGGCCGGGTTCACACTGCCCATCCCGCTGATCCGCCTCGCCAGTTTCCACCTGCACAACGTAGCCGGTCAGCGCCGCTCTCCGGTTCCCGGCCTCGCACAGCCCACCACAGCTTTGACGCCGCTGAGCCGGTGTTCCTCCAGGTACTGCCGGATCCCTTCGATGATGGCCAACGGCGCGGTGGGATCGACGAAGTTGCCGGTGCCCACCATGATGGCGCTGGCTCCCGCCATCAGGTACTCCAGGGCGTGGGTGGCTTCCAGGATGCCGCCCATACCGATGACGGGCACGCCCACGCTGGCGGCAACTTCCCAGACCATGCGCACGCCCACCGGCCGGATAGCGGGTCCGGACAAGCCTCCGGTTAGATTGCCCAGCACCGGACGCCGGCGGTGCACGTCGATGGCCATACCCAGCAAGGTGTTGATGAGGGAGATGGCGTCAGCCCCCGCCTGCTCCACCGCCCGGGCGATGGCACGGATATCGGTGACGTTGGGGGAGAGCTTGACCATGACCGGCAAGCCGGTTTGGGCGCGCGCGGCGGCGGTGACCCGGGAGGCGCTGGCAGCATCGACCCCAAAGGCCAGTCCCCCCTGCTTCACATTGGGACAGGAAATGTTCACTTCCAGCGCCGCGACTCCCGCGGCCCGGTCCAGGTGCCGGGCCAAAGTGGCGTACTCGTCTTCATCCTGCCCGGCGATGTTCACCACCACCGGACAGCCCAATTCCCGCAGAAACGGCAGTTCGTCGCGGAGAAAAGCCTCTAACCCGGGGTTTTCCAGACCGATGGCGTTGAGCATGCCGGCAGGCGTCTCGTAGACCCGCGGCGGGGGGTTGCCCGGCCGCGGCCGCACCGTCACCGCCTTGGTCACCAGCGCTCCCACCCGGGAGAGATCGTAACACCGGCCGTACTCCCGCCCGAAACCCACCGTACCTGAAGCCAGCAGCACCGGGTTGGACAGCCGGAGCTTACCCAGATCCACGCTGAGGTCAACCAACGCACCCACCCCCTCCCGGCAGTCCTTCGAGCACCACCCGGCCGGCGGCGAACACCGGGCCGTCCCGGCACACCTTCAGGTACCCACCGGCATCCGCAGCCTTGACGGCGCACCCCAGGCACGCACCCACCCCACAGGCCATGTACTGCTCCAAGGATAGGTAAGTATCGGCGGTATGCCGCCGCGCCAGCTCCTGCAGCGCGCACAGCATGCCCACGGGCCCGCACCCGAACAGCAGGCGGTAGCGGCCGGTGGACAGCTCGTGCTGGACTAGGCCGGTAACGGGGCCGGCATATCCCCGCGAGCCATCATCGGTGGCCGGCAGCACCCGGGCGCCCAGCCCTTCCAGCTCCTCCACGCCCACCAGCAGCTCCTTGCGGCGCGCCCCCACACAGGCCGTGACCTCCGTGCCGTGGGCCGTCGCCTCCTGGGCGGCCGCCAAGAGCGGCGCGACACCGATGCCTCCGCCGGCCAGGAGCAGGCGACTGCCGGCCGGGATGACGGGAAACCCCTGCCCCAAAGGACCCATCAGGTCCGCCCGGTCGCCAACCCGCAAGGAGCACAAGTACTGGGTGCCGGCTCCGGCCTCTCGCACCAGCAGCGCGATTTCGCCGGTACTGGGATAGGCCAGGGCGATGCTGATGGGCCGGCGCAACAGCGGGGTGGTCCCGCCGGTCACTTTCACGTGGATGAACTGCCCGGGCCGGGACTGCCGGGCGCAGTCCGGAGCCAACAGTCGCAGGCGGTGATGCCCGGGGGCGATGGCCCGGTTCTCCAACACCGTGGCCAGCTGCGGGGCTAACGTGTACGTGGTCAAGACCCAC
>DMHJ01000168.1:3157-5110 GCA_003449495.1 Clostridiales bacterium UBA8153 | reverse complement strand
CGGTATCCACACCTCATTTAAGGAGGCCGTACTAACCTGGCGACTGGCGCCATCCCCCGGCCGGAACCCCGGTCCATGTACCGCGTGGTGTTGGCGTTGGCCTGGCCGGTGATGGCCGAGATGGCCCTTCAGACCCTTACCCAGATGGTGGACATGGCCATGGTCGGCCGCCTGGGCGCCACTTCCATCGCAGCGGTGGGGCTCAGCTTCCGGCCCCTGTTCATTGGCCATGCCCTGTTCCTGGGCCTGGGCACCGCGGCCACGGCTCTGGTGGCCCGGTCTACCGGGGCCGGGGAGCGCGCGCAGGCCGACCACGCCGCCACCCAGGCCCTGGCCAGTTCCTTCGCCCTGGCCCTGTCTTTCGGTGTGGGGCTCTGGATGTGGTCGGATGGGATCATCCTGGCCATGGGCGGGTCCGGCGATGTAGTTGCCCTGGGCGGTACCTATCTCCGGGGGCTGGCGCCGGGCATGGTGTGTATGATGATGTCCGTCATCCTCTCCTCTTCCCTGCGCGGGGCGGGAGATACCCGTACACCCATGCAGGTGAACTTCGTGGCCAATGTCATCAACGTAATCGGCAACTACCTGCTCATCTTCGGGCATTTCGGCTTCCCCCGCCTGGGGGTGTTCGGGGCGGCGGTGGCTACTTCCATCGCACGCGCCGTGGCCCTTGCCTTCTTCCTGACCGTTACCATTGGGGGCGGGAGGGCCGTCCGTATCCTCCCCGGACGCCTGTTCAGGCCGGACTGGGACCTCATCGGCCGTCTCTTCCGGGTCGGCCTGCCCGCTGCCCTGAATGGGGTGGTGCTCAGCGTGGCCTTGGCCGTTCACCTCCGGCTGGTGGCGGGGCTGGGGACCGTTGCCGTCGCCGCCGCCACGTTGGCCGGCAACGTGGAGCAGCTCTCCTTCATGCCGGCCCTGGGATTTTCCGTGGCCGCCGCGGCCTTGGCCGGCCAGAGCTTGGGCGCGGGCGATCCGGCCCGGGCGCGGGCGGCCATCTGGGAAAGCACCAAGCTGTGCTCGGCGTTCATGGGCGCCATGGGACTGGCCTTTGTCCTCGCGCCCGCATGGTTCCTACGCCTGTTCACCGATGATGCACTGGTGCTGGGACCCGGCATCGACCTTCTGCGCATCGTCGCCCTGGCCCAGCTGCCCACGGCGGTTGGCCAGGTGCTGGCCGGGGGGCTGCGAGGGGCGGGCGACACCGCTTCTGTCCTCTACATCACCGTGATCAGTACTGCTCTCTGCCGTCTCTCCCTCACCTTCCTGCTCGTCACCCGGCTGGGTTACGGCCTCAATGCCGCCTGGCTGGCTGTGGTCGTAGATTGGACCCTGCGTGCCCTCCTGGCGTGGTGGAGATTTGCCGCCGGCAACTGGCAGCATGTTCGCGTATAGCCGGCAACGCTGCACCTGCCGGATGTTCCCGTGTGATCAGATCTGATGTTGTACGCATGGACCAGAACACCGGGGTCCACCGGCAGGAGGCAGCGCGGACCTTGGGCGACGGTACCGGCGTCGCGACCTTCGCCAAAATGGGGCCGCAATGGACCCGGTTGTTTCGCTGCCATGAGCGCACACCATCATACGCCCAGTAGGCGTCTTGACGGTGGCAACCGGCAATTTGCCGGTGTAGTAGCGGCGCCGTGCCCTCTTGAAGTTCATGCCGTTTTGGCCCTTGGCTGCCGCTTTCTTTTCCGGATGGCAGGTTCGGACGCGCCGGCCAGCGGATTCGCCTGGCGGCGGCCGGGCCGCTCGCTCAGGTCTTCCCGGATCCTTGCCTATACCTGAGACTCCCACTGCTACGCCACCCACCTCAGGCGGGCACCCATTGCCTGAGCAAGAGCAGGGCCGAACGAAGACGCCCGGCTCCAGCGGCCAGCACCCGGTTGGGCTCCAACGTTATCAGGCCGGAGTAGCCCCGCCTCCGGAACTCCTGGACCACTGCGCCGGCGT
>DMHJ01000168.1:0-2765 GCA_003449495.1 Clostridiales bacterium UBA8153 | reverse complement strand
AGCGGCACGACCGGCCCATGCTGGCGTGCCGGACCGGGTAGCGGTGTTGGCGACAACGTCCTGGACGTCTGCCGTATGGTCGATGGCGCCCTCCTCGTCTACATAGGTCTGGACGTGAACGTTGGTGATCTTGGGCACCAGGGCATAGAGCTGGGCCCAGGACCCGTCCAGTGCCGCCCACTGGGTATCGGCGGTGTACGTTGCCAGAGGGCAGGCCTTCACCAGACCCGGCAATAGCCCGCTGTGCCCGGGGATGGTCTCCACGCTCAGGGTCACGCCCTCGCCAAGGCAGGAGATGGCGCGCCCGGTTGAGGTTGGCCACCAGTGAGTCCAGGCTGAAGGCCGGGAGGCGGACATCCCAAGCGTGGACCACGAGGACACGCGCCCGGCAGACTGCGGCTACGGCCAGGCATTCCCGCAGGAGCCTGGTGGCATCCGTTTCCCGCCCCGGCGTTGATAGCAGAACCTCGGTAGCTGGAGGCGCGTGTACGCTCACCACCCGGGCGCCGGTTTCCGCTACCCGGTGCGCGGCCTCCTCCATGGTCCCCTGGGCTGGGTCTCGCCATAGCCGGAGCTCAATGAACGGCCAGCCCAGAGCCTGTACTCCTTTGAGCATGGCCGCGACGTTCCCGTAGTTACCTCCACCTAGCAACGCGAGGGACCCGGTGGAACACTGGATGAGCGGTATTCCCCGGGACATCCAGCGGGCGAGGAGTGCGTCCCGCAGGAGGGTGGCCCGCTCCAGACGACCCAGCTGGACGTAAGCCCCGAACTCGTACTCCAAGGGAAGTACCGGGACCCATCGTCCTTTCCACTCCACAAAAGAGCGTAAGGCCGCCACGTTGACCGGGCTCTCCCAGTCTCCGCCGTCCCCGCGTTTCTGGAGGGCACCCATCACTTCCATCCTGACCGCCCCCACAGAAAACACGCCAAGGTGGGAGCGTACCGCTCCGGCCTCGCTCTGCCGCACCCGGCGGATGGTCATCACCGGATCGAGGCCGCCCGGGCCGGCCCCCAAGCCCGGGTCGGTGAGCCGCTCCTGGATGACGTAGGCCCCGGTTTCGCAGGTCTGCACATCGATATCCTGTACCTCAACCCGGACCCCCTGCAGCGCGAAACTCGCGCTACCCGTAAGAGCCCAGGCAGAGCCGCAGTCTTCGAGGCCATGGAGAAGAAGGGATAGCACGGCCTCGTGCTCCGGGCGGAGCGCCGGGCAAGCCGTCATCGCACCGTCCCCCTTTCCTGGGCGACCATCGCGAAAGGTTCCCGCTTCATCCGGCGAGTGGGCACCGCAGCAGACTGCGATCTTCCCCTGCCCTGGGTGCAAGTTCCCGCCTTGCGAGGGGCCGGAAAGACATCACCGGCATGAGCTAGAGAGTGAAAGCTGCGGTGTCCGGGGGGCCCGCCCCGCAACCTGCCGGTCACTTACGCAAAAGAGCTAGACTGGGTCTCTGCGTTGGACCGACCAGCGGCCGGAGTGTGGTTGCCCGGGAGGATTGGATAGCTAACCGGCAAGTTCCTGTGTGCCTCCGCCCAATCACGGTGCCCCCACTGTATACCGACTCCGTTAGGTATTTGCCATGGGGTGGCGTCTATGGCATAATGAGGGCATGGACGAAACTACGGCACGGGAGCGACTGGCAGCGTTCTTGCAGCCCCTGCTACCACTGCTGGGGCGATCGGAGCGTCACCGGTGGGGAGCCTTCTACGTTCACGGCCTGCTGCACCGGCCGGGGAGAAAGACCGCAGCCGGCATGGCCGAACAGCACGGTGGCAACGAGCAGGCTCTGCAGCAGTTTCTCAGCCAGAGTCCCTGGGATGGCATGGCGGTGCGGCAAGCCCTGGCGGTACGGATGGTCCGGGAGGCCGGCTCCCGGGCGGCATGGGTGCTGGGCGAAACGGGCTTTCCCAAAAGGGGGGAGCACTCCGTGGGAGTGGCCCGGCAATATTGTGGGATCCTGGGCAAGGTGGTCAACTGCCAGATCGGTCTAAGCCTCAGTTATGCTACGGATACGGGCTGTTTTCCCCTGGACTTCCAGCTGTACCTGCCGGAGTCTTGGGCGCGGGATGCGGCCCGCCGTCGCCGGGCCCGCATTCCAGCGGACGTGAAGTTCCAGAGCAAGTGGCAGCTGGGGTTGGAGATGATCGACCGCGCCGGGACGTGGGACGTACCGGTGGAAGTCATCGTGGCCGGTGCCGGGTATGGCGTGCCGGCCCAGTTTCGGGCCGCCCTACGGGAGCGCCGGCTCCAGTATATGGTGGGGATTTCGGGGGAAGTGGGGGTGTGGGACCAGCCGCCGGTAGGCGGGGTATTGGCCTGCCCGGGGCGAGGGCGGCCGCGTACCGGGGCGCGCAGCGTCCTGCCTCCAGAGGAGGCATTGGCGGTGGCGACGCGCCTTCCTGCCGGCGACTGGCGTGAGTTGACTTGGCGGGAGGGCCGCCAAGGACCGCGGCGAAGCCGCTTTGCCGCTTTGCGGGTCGAGCCTGCCCCGGGCAACGACCAGGGTAAGGCGGGCGAACCCGTCCAATGGCTGCTGGTGGAGTGGCCCCCTGGGGAGCCCCGGCCGGCGGGATTTTGGCTGTCCAACCTTCCGGAGGAGACCCCCCTGCGCGAGCTAGTGTACTGGGCCAAGATCCGGTGGTGGGTGGAGCAGAACCGCCGGCAGCTTAGAGACGACATCGGCCTGGACTACTTCGAGGGACGGTCGTGGGTCGGGTGGCATCACCATGTGACCCTGGCCATGGTCGCCTTTGACTTCCTGGTG
>DMHJ01000110.1 GCA_003449495.1 Clostridiales bacterium UBA8153 | reverse complement strand
GCACGATGGCCAACCAGAATCCCGCCTCGCCGGTTAGGCGCCGGCCCCGGTGCCTCAGGTAGAGGATGACCGCTCCGCAGTACATAACCGAAAACAGTGCCATCCCCCAACCGCGCCACTGAAAGAATACCCAGCGGATGAAGAGAAAGCCAAGGGCAAAGGCCACGCAGGCGGCCGAGGCGTCCACCCGGGTGGGCGCAAAGGGGCTGATCGGAACCGGTGCTGCGGTTGAGCTACCGGGTCCTTGCTCTCGACTGCTCTCTTGGGTCATGGGAAACCTCCCCTGCTCAATCCTCGCAAAGAGCACGCCGCCTGGGGGGCATCCACTTCTGTCGGGCTTGGAGCGCCTATCCGGCGCGTTGCCGCTTCTTCCGGGTTCCAGACGCACTCCAGTTGGCGGGTGTTCCCAGAGGTACACCGGCGCCCGGGGAAAGGACTCCGCGGCCCTGCATTCTCACTGCACCGGTGCGTGGCGGCCCATGTACCGGAGTTGACGTCGGAGGTGGCAGTCGGCCGGCGGCACCATAGCGCCCGGCACCTAGGTCGCGGCCCGGTAGAAGCCGGGGCAGAGTAGCGGCAGGAGTCTTTGGCTACGCCCCAGAAAGTCGCAGAAGAAAGGGAGGTAGAACTTGTTGTCAGCCGATCGCCCCCGCGTACCGGGTCTGCCTTTGCTGGCCGAGCTTTCCCTGGAGGAGCCCGATCTAGTTAGGTTGGTGACTTTTCTCAATCAGACCCTCAAAGGGTACGGATTCGTCTTTGGGCTGTCCCGGAACGCCGATGCTTTCCGGCTGGCCGTTTACCGGACTGACGATGCGCCCGGCTCACCGGGGGCCGGGTAGGGCCCAGGCGTCGCCGGCCGGGTATGTTCAGGAAGGCCAAACCCGGTTCTGTTACAGCGCCCTTGCGCCCAGGCGCCTAGGACTGGATAGCCATCAAGGTAAGGCGTGCCCAGCCCCAGCAACAGCACGAAAGAGCTGGTGCTGAAGATGGGCCCCGGCCGCCGGAAACCCCGGCGGCCTATGTGGCCGCTACCGGAGAATGCGGGAGCCGGTCCGGAAGCATACGGGGTGAGTACGGCCAGGAGCAGGCGCATGTCGTGACCAAGATCGGGCGCTGTCCAAGCTGCAGGAGATCATCTTCAGCGCGGACCTGCCTAAGACGCGGTCCGGGAAGATAATGCGGCGGCTGCTCCGGGATGGCGTTGGGGCGGGCCTTGGGTGACGCGACGACGCTGGCCGACCCGGCGATTGTGCAGCAGCTGGAGTTCTCGACCGTCGGGTAGCCGGCTACCGCCGCATCGGTGTTCTGCTTGAGCGGCGCCATGCTACCCCCGGCCGCCAGCCTGCGTCCACCGTTACCACCGGCTTAGCTTGCAGAGTCGTTAATCCTCTCCCGGAGCGCCTTGGCCGGGAAACCTCCGAACACCACACTGCGGCTCGCCCCGGTCCGGGCGCACGCCGGCATCGCCATGGCGAGCTCCGGGATCACCGGCATGTACCGCGCGACCCGGTCACCGCGCCGGACCCCTTGCCCCTTAGCACGTTGGCGAACTGGCCCACTTCCCGGTATCGGTCCTGATACGCCATCACCCGGCTATTGCCGGGCCTCCCTTCCCAGATCGGCACCGCCTTAATGCGCCGCCATCCCGCCAGATGGCGGCCCATTCAGTTGCGGGCAACGTTAATCCGGCCGCTCACAGACCATTGAGCGTACTGCTGCCAGTCCGGCGGTGTTGTCCACGGCGTGAACCAATCCCAAAGGCGCGCCATCTCCTCCCGGAAGCCAAGCCGGTCCCGTTCTACCTGCCTATATATGGCGCTGGAGGACGCGTTGACCTTCCCCGCAAACCCCGGCGCCGGCGCAAACAACCTGCCCTCTGCCGGCGACGTTTCGTTCCGCTCAGACTTCTCAACGATGGACACAGTAGACCCCGCTTAAACTCAACCCGTACATTGCGGGGTAGTCCACCGGACGCCGTTGTGATAGTCCAGCCAAGACTACCATTCCCCGGCACGGTCAGACTCCTGCCAGAGAAGCGTGCGCCCCACCCCAGCCGGCACTTCCGCGGCGCCCGCCTGCCGCCGATGGGAGCAAGTCGATGACCTGCACTGACCATGTCCTCGCCTGTCGCCCACCACGAAAGATCAGTCCCAGGGCACCTGCCCTGGGACGTTCTCCCTGGCGGGTCTCTCCAGGCTACTCCAAGCGCGTATCGCTCAGCCTTGCCGGCTACGGTCTCGCATCAGGGGACAGCGGCCACCTAGGTACTCCCAGGTTCCTATACCTAAACGTAGAGAAGTTCGGGCTGGTTAGCCCCGCCCCATCCAGCTGGATGATCTCATGAGCCAGCGGCGCGAAGGCCGCCCGGTAGTGCAGTGTGGACTTGAGAACGACCATCTGCTTGTCACGTGGTTCGATCCCATGCCTGCGCAAGATCTCCGGGTCGGCCGGCTGCAGCTTCCTCTCCGGCACAATGACCTCCACGCCTCCCAGGTCGAGTACCACGGTGACACCATTGTCCACCTTAAACCCGGTGCCCATCGGCCCTTTATTGACATAGCGCCCATCGCTGATCGTGCGCACCATGGCCTTGAGCTTCAGCGGTTCTCCGTGGAGATGCGCTGGCTCGGTCTTCCCGCCCAGCTCGATGTCGATGGTGGCGCGGACGCCGGCCCTTACCGCCTGCTCAACAACCTGGGGGTCATGGATGGTCGCGACCACCGCGTCTTTCGCTCCCGCATCCAGTAATGCTTTGATGACCTGCGTGCCATTGCTCGGCGCCCCGCCTCCGGGGTTATCTGATATGTCGGCAAGCACGAAGGGCTTGTGTAGCGACTGGGTGGCCTTGGCTATGGCTGCTGCCGGCGTCATGACCTCGACCCGGAATAGTTCGCGCATCTCCCATACCTGCTGGGCAAGCTCTCTCGCCAACCTGCCGGCAAGAGCCGGATCATCATCGGTTACGGCAACTACCGCGCTTCCCGCGTAGGGGATATCTGTCCATGGGAATCCCTGGAACCACGACACATTCACCACCCGGGGGTCCTTCTCCATGGCGAACGCGGCGTCAAACACGCGGGAGAAGGGCGGGAGGGAGGTCTCCAGGCTCGGAATGAGCATGGGCAGCCACTCCAGTGCCATGACCGGCCTTAACTCGCCCCTGATCATTTTGACCAGGTTCAGGAGTGCCTCGAGCCCTCTCTCGTAGGTATCCACATGGGGATAGGTGTTGTAGCCAAACATCGCCGAGCAGTTGCTCATCATCTTAGGGGTAAGGTTGGCGTGGAAGTCCAGCGTGATCATGAGGGGAAGGTCGGGTCCCACCTGGTTGCGGATGGCCTCAAGCAGTTCGCCCTCGCCATCGAAGCTGTCCTCAACGACCATGGCTCCGTGGAGCGAGAGCGCGATGCCGTCGATCCTCCCCGATGTGCGAATTCCTTGCAGGATGGCGTCCCGCACGTAGTTGAACATTTCCCGCGTCACCACACCAGAGGGCATGGCATTGGCGGCAATGACGGGAACCAGCTCTGCCCCGGCCTGGCGGGCCCCTTCGATGAACCCCCCGATCTCGGACTTTACCCCGGTGAAGAAAGGGATGATCTCGCCCGCACGCTTGATGTACCGTGCCTCGTACTCCGCCCGCCCCGTAGGACGGCTGGCAAAAGTGTTTGACTCATGTTTGAACTCGGCGATGAGTAATCGCATAGGCGACATGTTTGGGCTCCCTTCAGCGGCTTCGTTGGGTCCTGATTTCACCAAAGACCGGAGACTAACCTTCACGAAAGCAGGCAGCAAGCGGGCTTGCGGCGAAATCGGGGCCGCTCCGACCGGACCGGACCGCCGGGCGCGAAAAACTCCGGTCATGGCAGGCTGGCTGCCTCCGGAATTCCCTTCTTCGGCCACCGGCACTCGGTGAGGCGGACCGAAACGGTCTACCCGCCAGAGAGTCCCGGCGTGCGGCTCTCACGACATTGATATGCAAGGGGGGTGTGACCTTCCTGCCACCAGTACCAAGTCGAGGTTCATCTCCTGGAGCCGGAAGTCGCCCACCTGCCCGGTACCGGTCATTCGCCGGTTTTGCCCACTCGGAGGGATGGCGCCATCCCCCGGCGGCCGCAGGAGCACCCCGCCCCCGGGCCGCCGCGCCTTCTGCCAGCCGCTTCGAGCGCCGCTCGCCAGGAATGCCGGCAGCAGGCCACCGATTGGGGTCGTTACCTTATCTGGTCCCCTACCTTGAGGGTGCTCAGAGCAGCCTGCCCGGCCGGGCTCGCGTCTGATGAGGCGCCGGGTCGAATCCCACCCACTCGATGCCATCCACGCCGTCAAACCGTCTAGCCATTACCTCCAGGGCTTCCGCACTATTATCTACTAGGATGAAGCGCCGGCCCAGCTCCCGGGCGGCCGCGCCTGTCGTTCCGCTGCCCGCGAAGAAGTCAAGGACCACCGCCCCCGGCCGCGACGAGGCCTGCACCATGCGACGGAGGATGCCGAGGGGCTTCTGCGTGGGGTACCCGGTCTTCTCCGAACCATTGGTCGGAACAATGGTGTGCCACCACGTATCGGTTGGGAGTTTCCCGCGCGCCGCCTTCTCCGGTCCTACCAGGCCGGGCGCCATGTACGGGATCCGTTCCACCTCATCGACGTTGAACAAGTAACCGGAGGGGTCCTTGACGTAGAGCAAAATATTGTCGTGCTTCGGCGGCCAGCGGTGCCTGGGCCGGCCGCCGTAGTCGTAGGCCCAGATGATCTCGTTGAGAAAGGCCTCGCGGCCGAAGATGGTGTCAAGGAGGACCTTGCAGTAATGCACTTCCCGGTAGTCGATGTGGAAGTATAGGGATCCGTGCGGAGCCAGAACGCGGTAGGCCTCGACCAGGCGCGGCTCCAAAAAAGCCAGGTAGTCATCGAAGACATCGCTGAAGCGCTTGGTACCTACGACGATGCTCTCGTAACGGTGACCCTGAAACCCTACCCGGTCGCCCTCGGAGGATCGCACGGTCTTGAGCTGCTCCCGTTGCTGGACCTTTCCGGTATTGAAGGGAGGGTCGACGTAGATCAGGTCTATCGACGCTGAAGGCAGCTCGCGCAGGACTTCAAGGTTGTCGGCCCAGTAGATCCTGTCGTTCATGTCATCCTCTATCGGGTGTTGGTCTTGCACCCTACTGCCGCCATAGCGGCTTAGTTGTGCGTCATTGCCCGCTACTTGTGGAGGTTCCCTCCAGGTTGGGGGCGTAGCACCCCGGATCAACGTTCTGCGCGAAACCTGATATACCTTCCATTGCCGGCCCGGCCGGCCCCACCCGCTACGGGTAGCCTCCGCCGTGCGTAGTCCTGGATGCCCTCCCCCAGTAGCGGGTTATCGCTCATGGCCTCCGTTCTAGGTTGTGCAGGCAGTGGCACAACAGAGGACCGGCTCCGGCAGGGCACGATCATGCACCGGGAAGCCGGCTCCGGTCCGCAAAGCCGCCCAACTGCATCCAATCTGCCGTGGCCAGGCACCGGGCGCCGCTCTGCGGCAGGACCGCCCGGCCGCGGCAGCGAAATGAGGAGTGCCGGTCAGTGCCCCGGCCTCCGGACAGGTGCGGGTAGCATCCGGCAGACGACCCCAGGGAGGTGTGTAGGCGTGGATCTAAAAGGCACCCGGACCGAGAAGAACCTGAAGGCGGCATTTGCCGGGGAGTCGGAAGTCAGGAACAAATACACCTACTTTGCGGCCGCAGCACGCAATGAGGGCTTCCACCAGATCAAAGCCGTCTTTGAAGAGACCGCCGAGCACGAAAAGGAGCATGCCCGGGTCTGGGCCAGATACCTGAAACTGGTGGGAAGCACCGAACAGAACCTGGAAGAGGCGGCCAAGGGCGAGCACTACGAGTGGACCCGGATGTACCGGGAGTTTGCGGAGGTGGCCGAAGAGGAAGGTTTTGCCGAGATCGCCGCGCGCTTTTCGGAAGTCGCCGAGGTTGAGGAACAGCATGAGTTGCGCTTTCGAAGGCTCTTGGAACGGGTGAAAAACCAGACCGTGTTTCGTCGTGACTACGCCGTCAGCTGGCAGTGCCTAAACTGCGGCTACGTCCACTCCGGGACGGAACCCCCCGCAGTCTGCCCGGCCTGCGTGCACCCGCAGTGTTTCTACGCGGAGAAACCGGAAAACTACTAGACGCTCCGGTATCCTTTAGCTGTGGTGCGTCCTGAAAGCTGCATGGTTCTAGCGGGTGGAAGTCCCGTCCGGGTAAGCGCCGAAGCGCCCGGTAGCAGACTCCGGGGGGAAGGAGCGATCCGACCAGGCCGGCGGAATGGCAAGAGCCTTGTTCAAAGCGGGGAGCAGGCCAGGGAGCTGCAACATCAAGTGAACACTGCAGCTTCCTCAAAGCATCAGCCGCAAGGTGGCGCAGAGGACCGAGCCGCTCAGGTCACGGCGAAGGTAACAGGCAGCATGCTGGATGCAGAGGGAATGCTGGACCTCTGCGGGGTATAGGCGGCGGCACGTGGGGACAGAACGATGCTGAACCGGAGCGACCCTACCCGGCAGCCGAGGCGGGCCGAGACCGTGCGTATAAGGCTGGAAGGCAGAAAGCGCGCGGAGCCGGGAGGGAGTTCGAGCGGTTGATAGTACCCAGGCAGGCGTGCCAAACAACCCGCGGGAGGGAAGGGACCTTGCTTGGGTCGAGGAAGCGGTGGGCGAAGCGGGCAACCCGGGGGATGTACTTGGTGGTCGCTGCGGACAGGCCGGGCTACTTGGACAACTTCCAGCGGGACCCCCGGATGGAGTGGGTGAAGAAGCGGAGCTCGGACCGCCGGGTGCTGAAACTAATGCGCCCATGGTGAGAGGCCGGAGTGAGGGAGGGGGCGACGGTGCGCGCAACGCTGGCGGGAACCCCGCCGGGCGGAGTGCTTTCGCCGCTACTGGCCAACCTCCACCTGAACGCATGGGATCGAAGCTGGGTGGCGCCAGGCAGCCAGCTGGGAATTCCGGTTCGCTAGGCCGATGATTGCGTGGCAAGGTGCGCAACGGAAGTGCAGGCCAGGGAGGCGCTCCGGCGGATCGGGCTGGTGATGAGCCGGCTCGGTCTGATGCTGCATCCAGACGCGGCTGGTGGACTGGAGACGCGGTATTAAGGAGAGTTTCGTATTCCTGGGATGCACGGTTGGTAAGAGGAGGAGCATCCAGCGCCACCCGCGCCGGCATTGGATGCAGCGGTGGCCCAGCCCGCAGGCGACGCAAAAACTCCGCGACCGGGGGAGCGAGTTGACCAGTCAGCGTCATAGCGGGCAGGACGTAAGGCGGATCATCGCGGCACTGAATGCCGTGCTATGCGAATGGGGGAACTACTTCCGAACGGGCCATGCCGAGCGGGAGTCTAACCAGCTGGACCGGTGCGTGGTGAGTCGTCTACGCCGCTGGCAATCCCGGCGGGGCGGGCACGAGCCACGCCACGTCCGCTGTTCCCTGGGATCAGCTGCGCGCGCGGGGCCTGCCCCGGCTGATGGGCACGGTGAAGTACCCGTCGCCAGTCACACCAAGAAGATCACCGGTAAGCCGGGTGCTGGAAAATGGCACGCACGCTTGGAAAGGGGGAGACTAGAGACGGGCTGGTATAAGCCAGTGCCGCGCTAATTTCCTACCAATGGAAGCCCCGGCCGGGTCCCCTGGTGGGAGCCTCGGAGTCAGTCCCACCGGGGCCCGGTCTCGTGGCCGCCTGCCGTCTCAAAGCCGCCCGCGCGCGTGAGCCAGTAAGTTTGCGGGCTTCACCCATTACTTGAGCTATGATGATGGCGGGTATGCACAGTAGCGCGAACACCAGAAATGCCGGTACATAGGTCCCGGTAAGGTCATAGAGGGAGACCGCGAAGTAGGGGCCGACGAAGGAAGCCACGCCCCATCCCGTAAACATGGCGCCGTAAGCGCCAGGTAGCCGCCCAAGGAACCCCACCGATTATGGCTGCTCCATGCAGTAGCCACGGCAACCCGGCCAGGGCACGGCCAGGGGGGCCGACAGGACCGCCAACATCATCGAGAAGCCGATCATGACGAAGGACTTCAGCCTCCCGATGGCGTCAGAGAGCGGGCTCAGGATGAACCTGCCGGCCAGGTTGCTGATGCCGATAAGTCCGACCAGGCCGGTGGCAGCGGTCGCCGAGAACCCGGCGAACTCCATGGCCAGCGGCTTGAGGTGAACGATGATGCCAAATCCCCCGCACAGCACCAGGATGAACTGTACCCGCATCAGCTTGAACTCCGAGGTCCGTAGCATCTCAGTGAGTGTCCCATCTCACATTATCCTGACCCGTTTGTCTCACATTGGCGTGTCCCTTCCGGTGTAAGGGTGTTTGGAGGGTTTAGCAACTTGCAGTGGGCAAGCCAGGTCCTCGTCAAAATCGCCGGAGTTCCCAGCCTTGTGCCACGGTCGCCCGCCAGTCAGCGCTTGTCGGTGATAATACTCTGGGCCGTTTGCGGCCGTAGTCGGGTATTTTGGTCCGTGATCGTGTGGCAGAGGCTATACAGGGGGCCCCCTTTGCCAGCGCTCATTCAGGCCCCGATTTGCGAGAACCTCGCGAGCCCTCCGCTGCAGCGGACGCACCTACACTGTCTTTGACTGACCATGGAAGCAGTACCGCCTGCCTGATGGTCCGTAACCGTCCGCTCTTGCCCAACCTGTACCATCCCGCTGCCAGAGAGCACGCCTCCACAAAACGCCGGTGACCCACAAGCGTCTCCGCAAGTAGAATCGGATGACCGAAGACGGCCTGCCAGTCCGAAAATGAACAACACAACCTGAGGGCCAGCACCCGGGAGGTAGGTTCCTCACTCTAACCCTGGGGCAGGACCAAGAAGTGCTGATTGTTCCCCCACCTGTCTTCCAGCACCGTAACGTACCTCAATGACTGGCCAACCAACTGCCGGAAGCCCAAGGTAGTGGCGGATGGCCCTCAACTCGTCCCAGGCAGCTCTGGTTTCTCAAGACTTTGAGGGGGCCCCGCCGTGTAATTGCTGAATCCTTACCCCTAGCCTTGGTTTTACATA
>DMHJ01000225.1 GCA_003449495.1 Clostridiales bacterium UBA8153 | reverse complement strand
CTGGGCCTGAATTTGTTCGGTGATGGGCTGCGAGACCTGGTCGACCCCAGGCTGCGCGGCGTCATCTGACCTGGTAGCAAGGAGGATGGCTGCTTGTCCGACAGATTACTGGAAATAGAAGACCTTCGTACTTACTTCCATACCCTTGAAGGCACGCTGCCAGCGGTGGACGGAATATCTCTGCATGTCGATAGAGGGGAGACCCTCTGCGTGGTGGGCGAGTCCGGGTGCGGCAAGAGCGTGACGGCCCTTTCCATCATGCGTCTCGTCCCGATGCCGCCCGGAAGGTACGTGTCCGGGAAGATCAACCTGGCCGGTCGTGATCTCCTCCGTCTATCCAAGGAGGATATGCGCCGGACCCGCGGACGTGAGGTGGCCATGATCTTCCAGGAGCCCATGGTCTCGCTCAACCCGGTCCACACCGTGGGCCGTCAGATAGCCGAAGCCATTCAGCTGCACAACGGGGTGGGAGCCCGAGAAGCCATGAAGCAGGCAGTGGACGCGCTACGCATGGTACGGGTGCCCGACCCCCACCTGCGGGTGCGCGAGTTCCCCCACCAGATGTCCGGCGGCATGCGCCAGCGAGCGATGATCGCCATGGCTCTGTCATGCCGTCCCAAGCTCCTCATTGCCGATGAGCCCACCACCGCCCTGGACGTCACGGTCCAAGCCCAGATTCTGGAGCTGATTCGGTCCCTGAAGCATGAGGTGGGCATGGCTATGATGCTCATCACTCATGATCTGGGGGTCGTGGCGGAGATGGCCCAACGCGTGGTAGTGATGTACGCCGGCAAGGTGGTGGAGGAGGGTCCCGTTGACGCCATCTTCGGTGAACCCCTGCACCCGTATACCCGCGGGCTGTTGCGCAGCATCCCCCGGCTAGACCAGCCCCGCGGCCCGCTGGCCGTCATCAGAGGTACGGTGCCTAGCCCGCTGCGTTTCCCATCGGGCTGTAGGTTTCACGAGCGGGACCCCGACGCCCTGGAGGTGTGTCGGCAGAAGGCCCCCCCCCTTATAGATCGCGGCGGCCACAAGGTAGCATGCTGGCGGCATACCCCGGATGTGCAGGAGGTAGTCTAAGTGGCTGGTACTCCAAATGGGACTCCGCTCTTACAAGTAACGGACCTGGTCAAGTACTTCCCGGTCAAGGCCGGAGCCTTGCAGCGGGTAGTAAACCACGTGCGTGCCGTCGACGGAGTCACCTTTACCCTTGCGCGGGGTCAGACCCTGGGGTTAGTGGGCGAGTCAGGGTGCGGTAAGACTACGTTGGCGCGGGTGATCTTGCGGTTGATCCCGGCTACCAGCGGCCAGGTTACGTTCGAGGGCCGGGAAGTCCTGAAAGTCCCCGCTGATGTCCTGCGTCAGCTCCGTCGCGAGATGCAGGTGATCTTTCAGGATCCCTTTAGCTCCCTCAACCCACGCATGAAGGTGGGCAGTATCGTTGCCGAGCCCCTAAGCATTCACACCGCCATGTCCCGGACCGAGCGTCTCCGACGGGTAGAGGAACTCCTGGAGGTGGTGGGCCTAGCGGGTCGGGATGCCACCAGGTACCCGCACGAGTTCTCGGGTGGGCAGAGGCAGCGCATCGGCATTGCCCGGGCCCTGGTACTCAACCCCAAACTCATTGTGTGCGATGAGCCAGTATCCGCTCTGGACGTGTCCATCCAGTCGCAGATTCTGAACCTGCTCAATCGACTGCAGAAAAGCTACGGCCTGACCTATATTTTCATTGCCCACGGGCTCCATGTTATCAAGCACGTGAGCGATCGCGTGGCCGTGATGTACCTGGGCAAACTGGTAGAGGAAACAGAGGCTGATGTGCTTTTTGAAGGCCCACTTCACCCGTATACCCGGGCGCTGGTGGCAGCCATCCCGGTACCCGACCCGGCAGCTCGCAAGATTCGGGCTGCTCTGCAAGGAGATGTGCCCAGCCCCATCAACCCGCCTCCGGGCTGCCGGTTCCACACTCGGTGCACAGAGGCCCTACCTCAGTGCTCGCAGACCGAGCCGCCTCTAGTTCAAGTGAGCGCGGGTCACCGAGTGGCCTGCCACCTGTACCACGGGGCATGAGGTGCAGTACGCCCATGGTCTCCGTGAATACCGCCGCGGGTATACGGGATGGGCCACTCTGGTCGACAGCCATCAATGCTGTTGATCGGATCGTTTGCGGGAGCCCTTTTCGGACAGGGGGCGAATCTGTTGCCTGCCGGCAGCCGCCTATAGGCATCTGGTCGCACATGCCATCAGCAGCCTCCACTCCCTGCCGCCGGTGAGCGCCTCCACTGTGTGGCGAGGGCGT
The DNA here is from genome assembly GCA_003449495.1 of Clostridiales bacterium UBA8153. Taxonomy (GTDB): domain Bacteria; phylum Bacillota; class Sulfobacillia; order UBA8153; family UBA8153; genus UBA8153. The sequence continues at coordinate 2,088 of DMHJ01000225.1, read as the reverse complement.
CCACTTTGCGGGTGCTCATGCCGTGCATGTAGGCCTCCGGGATGACCGCAGCCAGGGACTCCTCCGTCCTGCGCCGGCGCCCAAGAAAGCTCGGCAAGTAGCTCCCCTGCGCAGTTCTGGGTAGCTGTAGATCCAGAGTCTCTAGCCTGGTATCCCATGCCCGAGACCGGTACCCGCTAGTTGCGGCGGGCCTTGCTTCGCCGGTACGGCTCAGCTCCGACTACGCCATCCGCTTCATGCTCGATCAGAATCTGAGCCACTAGCTAAGCAGCCTACTTGAAGAAATCGATGTTACCTTTGAATCCGGCTTTGCACAATACGCCCAACAATGCGCTCCTGTCCTTGGCCACCGTTGTCTGGTCCCCCCTCGTGCTTGGTTTTGGTCAACGCCAAACGCTTCTTAGGACCACGCGGCAGCCTTCCCGCTAAGGCCCTTCTCGAATTTACACCACTACCTGAAACGCCAACGGACGGGACGGACGGTCCACCAAGGTCCTTCCGAGTTCGCGCGTCAGTTGCCTTGCACGGTGAGTGGCGGGTGTGCTATACTCAAGGCACGTTGGGCGACTAGCTCAGTGGTTAGAGCGCTTGACTCACATTCAAGAGGTCACAGGTTCAAATCCTGTGTCGCCCACCAGAAAAGGCGAGGTCCTGGGCATAATGTCTGGGACCTGTTTCCATGTAGGCGGTGCTACTGCAACAAGACTACCGGGGCCGCCTTACGCCTGCCGGTTTGCCTACGTTGGCGGTGGTGATGTGCCGCGCCAGGAGCGCGTCCATCTTGGCCGCGGCCTCCCTCATCATGGGCGCGGCGACGTGGCTATACGAGCAAGAGCGCGGCGCAGGTGTGCCGGAGGTCGTGGAACCTGACCTGCGGCAGCCCGGCCTGTGCAAGTAATGGGTCGAAGGAGCGGTTGCGGAGGCTGGCAGCGTTCATCGGTGTCCCTAGGGTAGTAGTGAACACCAGGCCTCGCCAAGTAACAGGCGCTCTTCGAGCTGCCGGACCCGGTGGGCCCGCAGGGCGGTGTTGGCGGTCACCGGCAGGTGGATGGTCCGGCGCGCCCGGGCGGACTTGGGTTCGTTGAACACTGGTTCCATCTTGCCATCCTGTCCCTTCAGCCATTGCAGCTGCCGGCGGACGGTCAGCGTCCTCCCGTCGAGGTCAACGTCCACCCACTTGAGGCCGAGGAGTCCTCCTTTGCTGAGCCCGCAGGTCATAGCGAGGACCTACAGGGCATGTAGGCGGTCTCCACCATTGGTCTGGAGCAGGCGGCCGGCCTCCTCCAGCGTCAGGGTGTCCTTGGCGGCGATCCTCGGCGGGTCCACCAGGCGGGCGACGTTTCGGGGCACCAGGCCCCAGCGCTCGGCCTGGGCAAGCGCCTTGTGCATCACGGCATGGATGAGGGCGACGGTGCGGGTGAGGCGAGCATCCTGCTTATCCCGGTAGAGTCTCTGCAGGTGTTGTGGGTTCAACTTGGCCAGCGGGACCGCACCGAGGGCGGGCAGGATGTGGTTGAGGGCGTAGCCGTAGTTCTCGTAGGTGGCCGGGCGGACGGTGCTTCTGACCGCATCCTACCGCCAAGGGCGAACCAGCTGTTGCGAACCGCCGCAGTGAGCTGAAGCGGACGCCGATCAATCCGCCCGTGGCCCTTTTCCTACTCCGTGTACCGGGGGGAAAGCTCCCAATCCTGGGCGGCGAGCAACTTGCGCAGTAACGGCTGGTTATCCTTGACGGTGAACACATAGTCCGGCCCTTGTCCTCGACGGCCCCAAGCGCGGCTCAATTCCCCTGTGTCACTCAAGAAGTCCCTTGAGTAGAGCGTCCTTCGCATCCATATAGAAAAGGATGCTGAGCCTTGCTGCCATGTCGTCCGAAAGCTCCGCGAGTTGCTTGCGCGCCGAGATGGGGATCAGCAGCCTTGTCGCTCCTTTCTCTACCGCCAGTTCGGCCAGGCCCACGGCGTTGCGGACGGGATCGATGGAGCCGCCAAGATTGAGCTGCCCGAGGACGATGAGACCGCCACGCAGGCTCTTTTTCAGGAGAGCACTGCAGAGGGCAAGCAGGCCGGCGAGGCCTGTACCGGCCCC
>DMHJ01000047.1 GCA_003449495.1 Clostridiales bacterium UBA8153 | reverse complement strand
TGAAGGGGGCACGGGCCTTGGAGTCCAGTGAGGCACTTTGGCAGCTGATGGGCGAGGAAATGATCAGGGCCGCGCGGACCACCGGTGTCATCGGCTTTTCCATCCTGGATCTGGGCGAAGGGAAAGAGTATTCCCACTTGGGCGATACCGTCTTCCCCACGGCCAGCACCATCAAGATCCCCATCCTGGTGGCCCTGGCCCACCAGGTTTTCCGGGGGGAACGGGCGTGGGACCAGCGCGTTCCCGTGCCCCGTGCCCGGGCCGGAGGTAGCGGCATGCTCCAGTGGCTGCAGCATGTGGAGGAGCTGTCCGTTTGGGACCTGGCTTCCCTGATGATCGCCATCTCGGATAACGTGGCCACCAACATATGCATCGACATGGTGACCATGGAGGCAGTGAACCGCCTCCTTGACGACCTGGGGCTGAGTCGGGTCAGACTGCGGCGCAAGATGATGGACCCGGAAGCGGTGGCCCGGGGTGACGAAAACGTGGCTACTCCAACGCAGCTGACCCGCCTGATGTCCAAACTCCACTACCAGGTGGAGATCCCGGAACCGGTGTGCCATGATGTCCTGGCCATCCTCAGGTTACCCAAACAAGGACCATTCACCGAAGCCCTGCCCGTGGAAGTGCCACGCGCCAACAAGCCCGGCGGCCTCCCGGGCGCGTCCATCGACTCAGGCATCGTCTACCTGCCGCGCCGTCCCTACGCCCTCACGGTCATGGGAACGTTCCTGGAGGAAGACCGTTGTCCGGCCATGCGTGGGGTCGTCCGGACGGCCCACCGCTACATGAAGCTCCTGGACGAAAGCCGTGGCTACGGGCGGCGCTGACCGCACGGCTCCTTGCCATTGATGTGCCCGGCCGTGATGGCGGGGAGAACCGGGTATAGCTCCCACGGGACGCACCGCCCGGCCCCTCAAGGAAGCGAAGCCGCCGGGGTTAGAGCGGCCCACTGGCGGTGGCAGTCCGGATGGTCCGGAGCCAATTCCAGGGCGCGGCGGGCCGCATCTAGCGCCTGCTCGGTCCGCCCCCATAGACTGAAGGCCCGGGCCAGGCCCAGGTGAGCCTGGATGTGCATTTCCCTCAGCCGCGCCTGTTCCCGGCCCAACCAAGGCTCGGGGGGTTCATCGGGAGCCAGCGGGGCGTAGGCGTCCAGCGCTCTCCGGTAGTGCTCGACGGCCGCTTCGGGCCGGCCCGCCTCCTCGGCACCGCACGCGGTTCTATACTCCAGCTCGAATCCATGCAGGTCCAGCCTACCGCCGCCCAGTGACAGGCGGCAGTATCTCTCCCGGTGGTCCACGTAAGCAGAGGCGGTACCGTCGGTCAGTTCGGGTTCCAGGACCCGCCGTAGGCTATGCAGGGTGACCCGGAAGGCGCGTCCCGCCCGGACGTAATCCAGGTGACCCCAGAAATCCTCGAAAAGCCGGCGCTTGTCCACCCAGCTGCCGGCCTGCAGCGCCAGGTAGAGGAATAGGCTCTTCACCCGGGGCCTCCCCCATCCGGCCTCCTCGATGGGGACATCGCCTCGATGCACCTCCAAACCACCCAGGACCTTTCCGTACAGCGGCACGACGGTGGGAAGTTGCCGGGCGGACGGTTGCAGCTCCGGCAACCCGGCCTGAACCCGGGCGTGGCCGGATACCGCCCCGGGATGACCGGTGGCCGGGACCACGGTTCCTTCCCGGTGATCGGGGGCATCACCGGGGTTCCCAGGGTCGGCGGTAAGCTGGGCCAACTGCCGGGATGCCTCCACGGCGGCCTGCCCGCCGGTATCGTGCCCGGCCTCCACCGCCCGGCCCAGGGCAAGCCGGGCAGCTGCCCGGTCGCCTAGCTGGAGGAGGATCCCCCCGGCGGCGGCCCAGCCGGCGGAAGCGGCCTCCCGGTTTCCCAACTCGAGCTCGAGGCCGGCGGCGGCCTGATACAGCTCCGCCGCCTGATGCGGTCTCCCTCGCTCGTCATCGTGCCGGGCCAGTATCCACAAGGCCCTGGCCTGCCCTTCGCGGTGGTGGAACCCGCGATAGAAGGACAGGGCCCGCCGGGCCATGCGGTGCACCGCCTGCTCGGAGTCGCCCGGACCTACCACGGTTTCGAGCCCGCGCCGGTAGTCGGGCCCCTGCTCCTGTTCCAGGCGGACCAGGAGAAAAGCCCGGAACAACTGGTGGAACCTGACTTGTTTCCCGCTACCGGTGACCAGGTAGGCACCGGCCTTCTCCAGGGCCTCCCAGGCCCCCTCCCCGGCCAGTAGCGCCGCTGCCGGAGTCGAGAGCACCGGCGCTACGGCGAGTTCCCGGGCCGCCTGCCGCAAGTTGTCCGGCCAGGTCTCGTAGGTTTCCGTGGCAAAATATCTCTCGATTTCGGCGGCAGCACTCTCCAGCCCGGCCTCTCCGGCCGGCGCTTTGGCCAGCCATTCCAGACCACGTACCCAGCCTTCCGTTACTTCGAGCAGGGGCGCCAGCTCTTCCGGAGCGCGGCCGGGCAGCCACCCCGCCACCAAGCCGGCCAGTTCATCCCCGGCCACGGATAGGTGGTCAGAGGTAAGTGCGATGTCCGCCCGTACCGGTAGAGGCAGCGGACGCCGCGATGCCAAGAGCCAGCGAAGGTTGGGAGTCATGAGATCGTCCGCCAACGTACTGCTTTCGCATAGCTCCGGGGCGCAGTCGTCTACCACCACCTGCAAGGGACCGCCCACAATGGCGGCCAGTGGTTGACCGGCGGCATGCCCGGAGCTGCCTAGCTGCTCCAGCAGCTGCTCCCGCCAATGCGCGCCAGCCGTCCAGATAGTCCGGCGGCCGCACCAACCGGCGTATGCGGCGAGCAGGGAGGTCTTGCCGTAGCCGGCAGGCGCCGTAACCGTTGCCACCCGCCCCGGCATGTCGAGAAGTTTGAACAGCCGCAGGCGCGGGACCGGCCCGCCGGCCTCCCGCCGGTAACCGTTCACCGCTCTCCCTCCCATCCGGTCTCCGCTTCAATCCGACCCGGCCGTCAGTCAGATCGTCTCAGGCACCCGCACGCCGTGCCGGTTGCCCAGGTTATCCAGCTCCGCCCACACTTTGGCGTGGACCGGTACCCCTTTGGTCAAGTTGTCTTCCCACTGCGCGAATTCCTTCTCTCCGGCCAGGTAGACCCGGTCGCACCCCTC
>DMHJ01000156.1 GCA_003449495.1 Clostridiales bacterium UBA8153 | reverse complement strand
TTGAAAATGGTCTTGCGCACATCCTTCAGGCTCAGCCGGGCGGCGTCGGCAATGGCCCTCAGCTCCGCTTCCACCCGTGCGGGTTCCTGCCCTAACAGCCTCAGGCACACATCCAGTTTGAGTAGCACTCCCGCAAGGGTTTGCGCCGGTCCGTCGTGGATCTCCCGGGCCACCCGCAGTCGCTCTTCCTCTTGGGCCCGTATGATGCTGAACACGACTTCCTGCCGGCGCTGGCACTCGCCGATCTGACCGCTCAAGTGCTCGAGATCGCCGCTTAGGTACTCCATGACCACTCCAACCCGGGAAACCAAGGCATCGGCTCGTTCGGCCATGGCCAGCATGTTCTTGAGCCTCCTGGCCAGCTCGTCCCGGCGCCGGCGCAGGTGCAGCTCCCTCTCCTGGGCGACTTTCGCCTGGACGTGTGCCTGCCGCGCCTTTTCGTACGCACTCTGGATCTCCCGGTGCGTCCGCTCACGGTACTGCCGGCTCACGGTCACCAGTAGCTCCCGGGCCCGCCGGTCGGCCTTCTCCAGCTCCTCAACCCGGTCGATTTCCTGTATGACCGCCGCCTGGGCCTGTGCGAGTTCCCATTCCAGCGTGAGGCACTCAGTGCGCGCCAGCTCCGCTACCTCGTACATCTGCTCCCGGGAGTGCTTGACCATGGCGACGGTTTCCTTGAGGATGCCGTCGATGGCTCTCAGATCCACTGCTTCTTTGGGCTGGCTCACCGGATCATCACCAAGACCACCAGTCCGGCCGGGCGCCGCCCTCCTACCGGGCAACGCTTACCTGCGTCAAGCCTAATATCGTGGGAAACGGCCGGATAGTGAAGGGTTTTGCGACGGGACAGTGGAGAGCTCAGGGCCAATCACCGCTGTCGCCGGGCGGTGGCCAGCCGGCTCAACGGCCAGGGAGGACGTGTAGAGCTGCTGGCATCAGCAGTGAGAGCCGTCGCTCGGCCGTGGCCTGGGCATGGTCACCATCCCCGCCTTGACGAAATGCCTGAGCATTCGGCGCTCGATGACGCGGATCAGACGGGTGCCGATGAACTCATGGTCGCTGTTTGGTCGCACCAGGATGGTATATAGCCCGGCCCGCTTGCCCCCCAGTACGTCGGTGAACAGCTGGTCCCCGATCACCGCCGTGGTGCCCGGGGCGGTCCCCATCCGCTCCATGGCCTTGCGGAACGGCCGGCGCCTGGGTTTGCCCGCCCGGGCCAGGACCTCCGTCCCCAGGCTACGGGCCAGACCGGTCACCCGCTCCCGCCGGTGGTTGTTGGTGAGGATACACAGGGCCATACCGGCATCCCGGGCCCTCTGCATCCATTCCTGCAGGCCGGGGCCCGGCACCACCTGGTCGTACCCTACCAGCGTATTGTCCAGATCCACGATAAGACCGCATACCCCACGCTCCTGCAGCCGCCCAAAGTCGACAGCGTAGGGAGAGGAAAGGTACTCGTGGGGACAGAACCACCGGGCCAGGCCACGCAAAGACACCGCGTATCCCCCTTGATGCAGAGCACGAGAGCGTTCTCCGGGGCGACCGTCGTTGCGATTATACCATGTATTGGGCGGAAAAGACCAGGCCCGGGCAGTGCGGGGCAGCTGCCCGTACCCTCGGGATGATCTTCACCGAACTTTGCCCCTGGCGAAAGCGCCCGCTTCCGGGCCGTCACCGGTCCGGGCCCCCGGCCGGCCCGGTCAGCTACTATCCGGCGACCCGCCGGGATGCCTGGCCGGACCAGACACTTTCTGCCCTGGCGTCCAGAAGCTGCCTGCCTCATTCCAGCGCCTTCCGCCCAGTGTGGGAGACATAAGCACGGGTGATCCGCACAAACGTGACGACCTCTCGTTGCGTGAGGTTAGAGTGGCCCCCAACTCGTACCGCCACACCAGGACGGCACGTTCTCTCTCCTCGAACCGGCGTACGCCTTCCACCCAGCCGTCCACTTCCAGCCGCTGATCGATCTTCTCGGACACGTCACTGGCATCGAACCGCAGGAAATCGAGGAAAGTCTCTCGTTGCCTTCCCGGCCCGCTCCGATGGGATCATGCAGGTACTTTTCGCCCTTTCGCTTCCTCAGCGACCGGAAATGCATGAGGATCTCGTTTTCGGGGCACCGGGCCGCATAGGCGGCCAGCCGGGTATCGTTATCCGGCCTGAAGCCGTTGCTGGCCTTAATCGGGCCCATGGTGCCGGTGGATAGGAGTTCTTCTGGCTCCTCGGGTCGAGCGTCGTATCTCGGCTTGACAACGTGCGCCACCAACCTGAGGTTATACCCGAGGAGACGGTTTCGGGCCTCCAGATCGCCCGGCGCCAACTCTGGAGGCAGGCGGCTGCCTCGGCTTCTGACAGCGGCCGGGGAAAGTATAGGATTCGCCCAGGTAGCAGGCAGCTGTGAGCAACCACCGCAGGAGCGTGGCGGCAATGAGAGCCACCTGCTCAGCCAGCACGGCCCGACCTCCCTGCCCGGGTACGGTCTAGGCCCGGCCACACTACACACTGCCGGGCTGATACGCCGGGATCGGGGAAATATGCGTGTCCGGGCCGGTGCCGTTCTGCGGCAGAAAGACCCAGGGAAGGATTCCCTGCATCACAGCGCGGGAGACGGGAGCCGCCGCCAGACCGCCGGCCCCCGCTGTCTCCGCCAACACCACCTTCACGTAACGGGGAACGTAAACCGG
>DMHJ01000198.1 GCA_003449495.1 Clostridiales bacterium UBA8153 | reverse complement strand
TCTGCTTCTCGGTGTAGGCGGCCCGGCCGCCCATTGTGGTTAGCACCTGGTACACCTTCTTGATGCCCACCTGCTTCATGGGCTTACCGCGAGTCTGGAAGCTCTCGGCCACCAGGAGGTCGTAAGCCCTCAGCAGTGCAGACATGAACTGGGCGGCGCTGAAGCGGCTCCGGGTCAGCTTGTCCTGCTCCTTACGGATGACCAGGGCCAAAAATTCCGGGTCCATGGTCCGGTGTGCCTGTCTATTGATGATTACCTGCTCCTGTAAGAGAGAGAACCGGATATCGAACGGGAACACCTCGTACGACGGGAAGCTGCCTTCCAGCCGCACATCCGCTTTCCGGCAGGCTTGTTCAAAGGCATCCCGGTACTCCTGTTCGGAAACTTCACTGAGCCTAAAGGCACTTACGGCGTCCTCCCACTTGCCAAACTCGCCTGCATACGTCTCAAGGAGCGCCCGGGTGCCCGCGGCGTGCTTTCGCATCCCCTGAAGGTCGAAGACCGCTACGGCCCGGAAAGAGCTTTTGGCCGACTTGACCAGGACCTTCTGCAGTCGAGCCAATTTCTCGGCCTCACCCTTGGTCTGCAGAATGCGGTCGTAACTGCTGACTGACTCGCGTTCTTCCGGGCGTTGCCCCGGTTCCCAAGTCTCCATTCCTGACTACCTCCCCCTGACCGGACCGGAAATCTGGTGTACCAAGAGTCTACCGCCTCCCTTCCCTGGCCAGGTACCAGCGGCACTGTGGCCACCGGCTACAGCCTAGGACCGGATAGCGCCGGCCACTGCCGATAAGCTGCTGGATGCCCGAGCACTCCGGGCACGGCAAGGCCAGGGCACCCAGGGCTCGGGTGATAGCATCCACCGGCACGCTCACAGTGCTGTGCTGGAACCGGCAACCCCAGAACGGCCCGAACCTACCCCAGTGCAGTCTCAGCTCCCGCCCGCAATTCCCGCACCGGTGCCGTTCCCCCGTCTCGACAAGGTAAGGTTCGACTAGCTCCAGCACGGCCTCCTGCCGGGAGCGCTGCCGGGCGCTTCGGACCCAGGCTGTGGCTCCAGCCACCTCCATCATCCGCTCCACCAGCTGATCGTGGCACAAGCGAAGCATCCGGCCGCCCCAGTAGGTCGGGGAGAGCACATGGCTGCTGCCGAAGTATGCCACCCGCCCGTCTATGAAGGCCATCCGCTGTTGAACGCTGGTGCGGAACCTAACTTCAACGCCTCGATGGGACGCTAGCTCGAGGAGCACGTGGTACCCTCGTTCCTCAGAACCAGGTCTGGTGGTGAGAAGCATCACCGGTACTCCTCGATCCGCCAATAGCAGAAGCGGTGGCGCCAGCTCGGCGAGGTGAGGCACCCGGGCGTGGGGGCTAACCAGCACCACCCCACTTGAGGCGCCCTGCAGATCCCGGATGAAATCCCCCCGGAAGTCATCGCCGGCGTACATCCTAAGCGCAGGCGAGCCAGCACAAGTCAGGGCGTCCTCCACCACCTCCAGGGCATCAAGTTGCCGGTAGGGTCCTGGGTACTCCAGCACGGCACGCAGGCTGTCGTGAGGGCCGACTCTCATCTCCAGGTGGGAGCGGTGCCCGACGATGATTAGTTTTCCCTTGGCCCGGGTGCAGGCAACATTGAGCAGCTGCATGGCAGTGCTGGCAAAGCCGCCTCGTAACAACTTGCCCACGCCGAACGGAGGGCTGTCCACCAGGTCCAGGACGATCACGTCCTTTTCTTCGCCCTGAAACCGGTGCACGGTGGCCGCCTGGATCCGCTGCCGGTCCAGTCCTACGGACTCAATATGCGCCTGCAAGAGGCGCGCTTGAGCACGATAGGGGGTGATGACGGCAGCGTCCCGGGCTGCGTCTCCCAAGGCGGTCCTGGCCACTTGCATACTCACCAGCGCACTGAGCAGATTGTACCGCGACCAGCCCGTTTCCGGGCGCGCGCACCAGGGATCGGCATGCGTCGTATCACAGAACACCACGGCCAGCCCCGGCCGGGGGCGGCTGCGCGTGGCGGGGAGAAAATGTGATGGTGCCCCCATATGCTCCAGCGGGCGATCGCCGTAGGCGAGCCGGTTGGCCAACTCCCCAATGACCGGGTGCATGCGATACTGCTTATGGAGCTTGGACAGGCGCCGGTCGCCGGCACTGATGTCTCCCCGGCCGGAGACCACGCCGGCTTGCTCGAAGATGTTGGGGGTCAGCCATTTTGCCGCGGCCGGGGATTCCCGGGGGTCATCCGCCCTGACCACGGGCGGGAGCTGCCGGAAATCCCCGGCGCACACCAGGCGTTTCTGAGTGCGGGAAGCAGCGTACCACAGAAACGGCAGGGGCACGGTGCTGGCCTCATCTACTACCGTAGTGTCAAAAACCAGCGAGGAGAGAATATCGGCGAGGGCCAGGCGTGAGAGCGTGGTCCCGAGCACCCGAGCCTGACTCACGATGCGCCGCCGCTCTGCTTCGATCTGTGCATCCATGCCGGCAAGGCACGCCTCCACGGCCGCCAGCTCCCCCTGCACCGTGGCATGCTCAGCCCTCTCGAGGTTGGGTAGCGAGTCGCTGCAGTCACCGGAGAGGGCAGGGAGAGAAGCGCCGTGGGATCCGGCGAACCGGCTGACCAGGCGTCGCCGCTGTTCCGCGAGGTCTGCCCGCTGCCGCAGCAAAGAGCCTGCCTGTCGCTGTAAGACCTCCTCCAACGTGATGGCCGCCAGGCAGGCTTCGCCCCGCTGGGGAGGGCCCACCCTGAGCACGCAACCGCACTCGCGGTCACCCTCGGGCAGACCCTTGAGAACGGCCAGTAGCGCCGTATCCACCGCGACGTTGGTGTGCGACGTCACCAGTACCCGCTCGTCCTTCATCAGTCCTTGCACCAGCTTCCCGACGGCAAGCGTCTTCCCGGTGCCCGGTGGCCCCCAGATGAAGGACACGGCCTTCCCCCAGCTGTCTATCACCGCTTCTCTTTGCTCAGGGTTCAGCCCGGTCAAGGCGGTCTGGTCACCGCCGGTCCGGGAAGGTGGCGGATACGGCCCCAGCCCGAACCCGGCCATCGCCAACGCACTGTTATGCTTCTCGCCTGATGACAACATACCGGCGAGACGCGCGCTCAGGACCTCAAGGACGAAATGGGCGGACACCAGTAGCGTGGCGAAGGGGATCGCAGCCCCCAGGTCGGCACGTACCGCCAGCGAGATGTCGTGGCCCTGGATGCCCAGGACCTCCGCAGGGTGTTGCTCATGGCCCACCTGGAGCAGAGCGCGCGAGTCGGAAGGAACATCGGGTTCATGGTCGAGCAGGAATGAGTACCGGTGATAGGCTGCCGAACCCCCCGCCCGCCTGCCCTCCCTCAAGGCTAGGGCCCCGCCGGGCGCTGCTGCTTCTGCCGCTGCAGACTCTTCAGCTAGAGCGGCGATCAGTTCCCTGGTGACCTCTTCAAAGGTAAGTTCCATTGGACACGCTCCCGGCCGTACGCGGCGCGAAGCGACCTGCTGGCCCTGGGAACACCACTTCCCCAGGGATTGGCCAAACCCTGCCGGGTTAGGTCCCCCCTGGGCCCGGTCCGGGCTGCTCTCCACCGGGGCCGCCTGGCGGCGCGCGGCCCCGGCCCAGGCGGTGATAGCTGCAGTAGCAGGAATGGGCCGGATGGAGCCACCGGAAGATGCCGGGCAAGGTGTCACCCAAGGCGGCCCCTCGCGCCGGTATCGGCCCGCGCTCCCGTCGCCAGCTCCGGCGGGCCCGAAGCGTATTCAGCCCGGTAAATGGCCAGCCGGAAACCTTCAGCACCCCGCGAAAGGCCGAAGCTGAACCCGTACTCTTTAAGGGTCTGGTTCAAGAAGGTCACCAATCTCACCAAATCAGGCTCGGCCAGGGCCAGTTCTGCCAGCAAGGGCAGGCCGGAAGCGCGCGGGCGATCTTCTCCCAACTGTTGCTCCTGGCACAGAAGCGCCCACCGCCCTGCGAACAGTGCGGCCGGCATCCATAGCCAGGATTTCGCTCCTTTCCGTACGGGATTGGCCTGCTCGAATCAACGGACGGCCGGGCCCCCAAGGTCCCATTTGCTGCCTCACGGGCCGCCAGCTCAAGACCAGTCGCCCGGCTTAGCATGACCGCCCCGGCACTGCAACCTGCCGGGCGGGTCTTCATTCTACCGGGAAACCGTCGCGGCCGGACGCCGGCCGAGCTGCCTGTCCCATCCCCAAGTAAGGCCTGGCAAACTCCTCTGTTGTTGGGACGTTCTGTGCCCTAGCTCCCGACTCCTCCCGGCACCTGCGGCTCCGGCATACTGCCGGATCAAGGCCCTTCCCCTGCCCTGGCCTGGCCCGCTTTAGGGGCCCCACGCCATGGACGCCAGGGCCTGATTGCCGCTCGGCTGGACTCAAGGCCGCCTGCTCAGGGATGGCCCGCTCAAGACCGATCCGGCGGCCGGAGCCGGGAAGTGGCCGGTTCTTCAGGGCGCTGAGGTTCATCCCGGGCGTGAGGACGGCCGCCAAACACCGGCAGTCAAGGGTGTTCCCGGAGGGTAACCCGCCGGTGAGTAGGCCAGGGCGCGGGACCGCCTCCAGGCCGCTTCCGGCGCCGGCGGTCCTGGCCATGCTGGCCCTGGTCTGCGCCACCTACGTCGCGCTCATGTCGACCGAGTTCTCATTCTTCCTTCTCAGCCTTCGCCGGGGAACGCCCGGACGGATGGCAGCTACGCTCGGCCTACGCCCGTCGTGGCTTCTTCGAGCTGGGCTTCGTCGCCGCGTTCAACTTCTCTGCGTGGGAGCGGCCCCTGAAGCGGAAAGGACGGGCAGCCGGGCGTATCGTGGCTGCCCGGTACCCGTCCCGTGCTTCTATCCCACCAGCCCGCGCTAGCCCTGCTCCGTAACCTCAACGGCCGCAGCGTCGCGCTGCTTTTGCAGCGTGCTCACGCTACCCGAGGATAGCACCCGGACGGCGGTAAGGGCGCCGCCCTCGTCGCGAAGAAATTGCAGGTACACTTCGCTGGGCCCGGCGCAGCGGAAAAAGTCCCGGCCCAGGGGCACCAGGCCGGCCTGCCGCTTGTCCCAGAAAGTGACGGTAAGCGAGCCCGCTGATTGGGCGATGTCGAGGCTGACCGGCAGATCCCTGGGCTTACCGCCGTAGCTGCCCGCCACTTCCGCCAATGCGGACTCGCCGATCTCCACGGGAAGTATGGGTGCCAGTTTGTCTTTGAGCAAGAGCTCGGCCAGCGACCCGGTGATGGAGGCCAGATCCACTCCGGCAGCATTGGAGAGAAGGATCACGGTGAGCTGCTCATCGGTGAAGCGGGAGAACCGGGACACGTACCCACCGATGCCCCCGGAATGATGCACCTCCCGTACCCCGCGCCTTTCACTGATGAGGTGACCGAAGCCGTAGCGGCTAAAGGCCGGATCCAAGGGACGACAGGGTACGAAGGCCTCAGCCAGTTTCCCCAAGGGTAATAGCTTGGCGGTATAGAGGGCTTGGCCCCACCGGAAGAGGTCACCGGTGGTGGAAATGATGTTGCCGTCTGCCCACCCCACATTGGCCGAGAAGGTATAGGTGGCTGCTGCAAAGTCCGTCTTCGCCCGGTAGGTGTATCCTTGGGCCTGCCCCGGCAGGTGCTCTCCGGTCTCCCCCACCTCGGTGCTGGTCATGCCCAGAGGCAAGAAGATGTGTTCACGCAAGAAGGAGGCGAAGCTCTGGCCGGAGACCCTCTCCACGATGGCCCCCAGCATGACGTAGCCGGAGTTGCAGTACCGCCAGCGCGCCCCCGGCGCAAACTCCAGCTCCCCGAGCCCGGCTATACACTGGAGTACCTGGGGTAGGTCAAACTCCGCCCCACCCTCTACCGCCTCGAAATACTCTCGGTTGAGATACTCCTGGACCCCGGAAGTATGGGTGAGCAATTGCCGGACCGTCACCCGGTCGCGATAGGCGGGAAACTCCGGGAAGAAACGACCGATGGGCTCATCGTAGCGCAAAAGCTTCTGGTGTTCCAGTAGCATCACGGCCATGGCCGTGAACTGCTTGCTCACGGAGGCGATGAGAAAACGGGTGGAAGGTTCCACCGGTGTCCCCCGTTCAACATCAGCCATGCCATAGCCTTTCTGGAGCAGCACGCGTTTGCCCCGGCCGATCAGCAGTGATAGGCCGGGACCACCGTCTGCCAGGTGGTCCGCGATGATGGAGTCGGTTGCCCGCTGCAGACTTGAGGAAGCGTTGGTTGACATGGAATTAGGCCTCTTTTCTCCGGTCGGATGAGCGCACCGCACGCGCCCGGCGCCGGCCGGCTTGACGCTGCAGAATCGGTGCGGTGCTCGATTCCAGCTTGGGCAGCGCCTCGCGGCGGCACCGGCCCGCTCCCGGGCATTTCGCCGGGCCCTGCCCGCTTCCTGCTCACTGCCCTGACCGCGGGAAGCACACGGTATGGGGCAGATCGACGGAGAGCCTCACCCGGGTTCCCCGGGGAAGCAGGTTTGCCGAGAGCCCGGCCGAGTGGAGGCTTTGGCCGTTGGGCAGCTCCAGCCGGTAGAGAGCCTCGGCACCCAAAAATTGCGCGTCGGCGATGACCGCTTCACCCTGGGGGTCGGGGAACACGCGCACATCGTCGGGCCGCACCATGACATCGACCACCTCAGCGGCAGGCACCCCGTAGTGAGGGAACGTGCCTAACTCCGTCACCAGCAGGTTCCCGTGGACCCGGGCGGGAAAGTAGTCGACCTTGCCCACAAAACCGGCGACGAAGCGACTGGCTGGATTATGGTAGACCTGGTAGGGCGTGCCTACCTGCTCCAATCGCCCGGCATGCAGGAGGCCGATGCGGTCGGACAGCGAGAAGGCCTCTTCCTGATCGTGGGTGACCAGGATCACCGTGGTGCCGCCGGCCTTCAGGATCTCTTTGGTTTCGCGGCGCAGGCCCTCACGCAGTTCGGCATCAAGGTTGGAGAAGGGCTCATCCAACAGCATCACGCTGGGGCAGGGGGCCAAGGATCTGGCCAAAGCCACTCGCTGCTTCTGCCCACCCGACAGCTGGTGCGGGTATTTCTTACCCATGCCCCCCAACCCCACCAGCTCAAGCAGCTCCGCTACCCGGCCGGCTACGACCGGCTTCGCCTGCCCGTGTAGCCCAAAGCCTATGTTTTCTTCCACACGCAGATGGGGGAAAAGAGCATAGTCTTGGAAGACAATGCCCACTCCGCGCTTTTCCGGAGGCCGGGTATAGCCCGGGCTCGATGCCAGGCAGCCATCGATGGCCACCGTACCGGTGGTGAGAGGCTCCAGCCCGGCGATGACCCGCAGGGTGGTGGTCTTGCCGCACCCCGAAGGGCCCAAGAGCGAGAAGAATTCGCCCCGGCCGACGGACAACGTGAGGTCCACCACCGCCGCCAACTCAGCATAACGCTTGCCCACGCCGTCCAGCTCAACATAGGCTACCGGCTGTCGCTCTTCCAGGCCGGCACTACCGTTGGTCATGGTTGCCTTCTCTCCGATCTAGCTTCCGCTTGTTCCAGGAGGAGTTTGATGGGCAACAGCCCGGTGATGACGATGGCCAGAGCCGGCAGGGCCGTTCCGGTCCACAGGGATTCGGCGGCCATCTGCCACACCCAAATGGCCAGGGTGTCGTAACCAAGCGGCCGCAGCATCATGGTGATGGGCAGCTCCTTCATCACGTCCACAAATACCAGGATGGAGCCGGCGACGATCCCCGGCAGGATGAGCGGGAGCTTTACCGCGAAGGTGAGCCGGAAGGGTCCGGCGCCCAGAGACCGGGCGGCCAACACGGTGTTGGGCGGGATCTTCTCCATGCTCGCGTCGATGCTGCTGTACGAAACGGCCATAAACCGTACCACGTAGCCATAGACCAGCCCGACCAGGGATCCGGTGAGAATGAGCCCGGGCGTTATGCCCCACCAATCGCCCGCCAGCCGGTTGATGGCACCATCCAGGGCGGACAAGGGGCCCAGTATCCCCACGGCGATCACCGCGCCCGGCACGGCGTATCCGGTAGTCACCAGGCGGGCAGCCTGCCTCGACAGCTTGCCCCCCAGGCGAGAAAGGCTGGTCATGAGTAGCGCCACCAGCACGGCGCAGGCCGCGGCCGATAGCGACAGGGTCACGCTGTTGGCGGCCAGCCGGAGGTAGACGGCCAGTGTACCCGGGGTGATGGCGGACAGATCCTTGAGCGCCCACATCAAGAGCTGGAAGGCGGGGAGGCCAAAGGCAGCCACGACCACCACCAGACAGGTCAGGGCGGCCATCACCGCCCCCCATCCCGATAGCGTAACGACGGGGATGCCGGGCAGCTGGCCGCGCGATTGGTAGTAGGCGCGCCGGCTGCGCACGCGGTGCTCTACCAGCAAAAGCACCAGGGCGAAAACGGCCAGCAGTCCGGCCAGCTCGGAGGCGGCGCCTAAGTCCATGAGTCCATGCCAGACCCGGAGAATCCCGTCGGCCACCGTGGGGAAATTGAAATACCTGACGGTGGCAAAGTCCGCCAGGGCCTCCATGAGGGCCAAAGTAACACCGGCCGCTATGGAAGGCCGGGCCAGGGGCAACACTACCCGGAAGAAGATCTGCTTACGTTGACACCCCAGTACCCCGGCCGCCTCGTAGGCGGAACCCGACTGCTCCTCGAATCCCGCCTTGGCCAGGAGAAACACGTAAGGATACAGCACCAAGGTCATGACGACGATGGCGCCAAGCCCAGATCTGATATTGGGCAGCAGGGCAGGGTCAACGCCTGCGTTGCGCAAGAACGTCTGGACCGGGCCGGCGAAATCGAAAATGGCCATGTATATGAAGCCGATGATATACGCGGGTATCGCCATGGGCAACACCAGTAGCCAGCGGAAAGCGGATCTGCCCGGGAAATCGTAAGCGGTAATCAGCCAGGCCAATCCCGTGCCCAAGACCAGAGTCCCCAAGCCCACCCCCACCAGCAACCAAAAGGTGTTACCCAGCACTTCCGGCAGGATGGTGCGCCAAAGATGGCTCCACACCGCGGAAGTAGGCGTCAGCAGGGAGGAACCCACCACCGCCACGGGCAGGACGGTGAGTCCGGCCACTAAGAAAGGAAGCAGGGACAGGAAGCGAAGGCGCTTCCTGCCTGCCCCGGGTGGTTTTCCGGTACCGGTAACCGGCATGTAGATGATCCTCGCTCCATGGGTTGGGCTACCCGTTCCCCGATTGGATTACCGGGCAGCGGCTCAACGATACCCGACCCGGTCCAGAAGCTTGACCGCTTCCGCCTGCAGTCGCCCTAGCTCGCCCAAGTCCAGGTCATCCGCGGTGAAACGGCCGAAGCCGGCGATGATGGGATGAGGAGTGACCCTGGGATTGGCCGGAAACTCGTGATTGGTGCTGGCGAACATCTCCTGTCCCGTACCGCTCAGCCACTCCAGCAACTTGACGGCATTGGCGCGGTTGGGAGCGTGGGCGGTGACGCCCGCTCCACTGATGTTCACATGGGCACCGCGGTCGGCCTGGTTGGCCCAGAACACCCGGATGGGAAAGCCGGGATTATCCTGCAGGATGCGACCTAAATAGTAGTGATTGGTGATGGCCACATCGCCCTCGCCGGCAGCCAGAGCCTGCAGTATGCGCGTGTCGCTGTCGATGAGCACCGGCCGGTTGGCCACCCAACCCGCCACGACTTCCTCAGCCTTGGCCGGTCCGTGAGCCGCTATCAGGCTAGACACCAAGGACTGGGTGTACGAGTGAGTGGCGGGTCTCATGACCAGGCGTCCCCGCCACCTGGGATCGGCCAGTGCCTCATAGGTTGACAGCTCCTGCGGCGTCACCCTGGCCGGATGGTACATGATGGTGCGGATGCGCTGGGTAAGCCCGAACCAACGGTTGCCGGGGTCACGGAGGTGAGCCGGGATGTTCTCGCGCAGCACGCGGCTCTCCACCGCCGCCAGCAGACCGTCCCGGGCGGCCAGCCATAAGTTGCCGGCATCCACCGCAATGTACATGTCCGCCGGCGTCCGCGCGCCTTCTGCCCGTAGCCGCTCCCGTAGCGCGGCATCGCTTCCGGTAGTGAACCTGATGGCGATCCCGGTCTCACGGGTAAACCGGTCGAAGACGGGTTCGACCCCGTAATGCCGGGACGTGTAGATGTTGACCACTTGTTCTCGCGCGCCGGCCCTATCCACCGCCCCTCCGAGCCAGAATGCTCCAGCAATGACGGCGACCACCAGCGCAACCAGGATGCGTTTCTTCTGCATGCTTACCTCCCTCTCATCGTTTCAAGCCGGCCTGGGTGTTTCCATCCCCTTTACGTGCCACCAACCCAGTGACCGCCAACCATACTCATTCGCAATCTCAGCCAGGATCAGGATAGCAAGACCGATAATCATTGTCAATACCCTGGGGGGTGTGCTCCTGCAGTTTTGCGCCGGGACCGGCCCGTCGACGTCCGGCCTGCTGGCGGCGGCCCAGGCCTGAGTAGACCACCTCCGGCGGGACCACCGCACCAGGCCCCGGCCGCCATGGCCAGGCCCCACGGCCAAGTGATCGTTGAGCGCCTCGAAGTGGGGAACCCGGCTCGACGCGCGGCAGGTGGCGGACGAGCGGCCAAGGCTTCTCTCAACCGGGCGCTGCTTGACGCCTGGTTGGGAGAGTTTCGCCGCCTGCTCTCTTACCAGGCGAGGGGGTATGGCTACGAGCTCGTGGCCGGCGACCCCGCCA
>DMHJ01000157.1 GCA_003449495.1 Clostridiales bacterium UBA8153 | reverse complement strand
CAGCTGGCCGCGGGTATCCTCAACATCACCCTCACCTCCCGGGAAGTGGGCGACGGCAACCGTATCCCCATGTGCGGCGTACCCCACCACGCCGCCGGCAGCTACCTGGCCAAGCTGGTGGAAGCCGGGCACCGGGTGGCCGTGTGCGAGCAGCTGGAGGATCCCCGCCACGCCCGGGGCCTGGTCAAACGGGAAGTGGTGCGGGTGGTGACCCCGGGGACCCTGGGGGCGGTGCACACCCAGGATGACCGCAGCCACCGTTTCATGGCCGCCATCGCGGGCGCGTCCGGGCGCTACGGCCTGGCGGCGGTGGACGTGGCGACCGGGACCTTCCTGGCCACCGAGTTCGGCACCGCCGGGTGCCAGCCCCTGCTGGATGAACTGTCGCGGCTGGCTCCCGCCGAGTGCCTGGTGGCGCCGGCCATCGGGGCCCTGCCCGCCTTCTCCGCGTTGGCCGCCCGCCTGCCCATGGCCACGCGCACCTGGGCTGACCAGCCGGGAGAAGAGGCGGCGGCACGTACACTGAAGAGCCATTTCCGCACCGTCACCCTGGAAGGTTTCGGCCTGGACCGGTTGCCCGCCGCCACCTGCGCGGCCGGGGGTCTGCTTGAGCACCTGCTCCAGACCCAGCGCGTCGACCTCCAACACCTCACCGGAGTTTCCGTGTACCATACCGGCGATTACGTGGTCTTGGATGAGACCACCCGTCGCAACCTGGAGCTGGTGCGCCGCCTGCGGGATGGGGCCAAGCATGGCACCCTGCTGGGGGTGCTGGATCGTACCGTTACCCCCCTGGGAGCGCGGTTGCTCCGGTCCTGGCTGGAACGGCCGCTTTCGACATTAGCGGCCGTCCAAGCCCGCCTGGATGCCGTAGAGCAGCTGGTGGGGGATGCCCGTTGCCGCCTGCGGCTCCAGGAGGTCCTGGGTCGCTGTAGTGATCTGGAACGGCTATTGGGCCGGGTGGCCTATGCCACCGCCAACGGGCGCGACCTGTTGGCCCTGGCGACATCGGTGGCTCTGGCCTCCGAGTTGCGGGACGGCCTGGAGCCGGGCCCGGCCGCGCTCTTACACGATCTGCGTGGCCGTTTGGACCCCATGCCGGAGCTGGTACAGCTGTTGCGAGGGGCATTGGTGGACCATCCTCCGGTGAGCGTGGGCGAGGGCGGGCTGATCCGGCCGGGCTATTCCCTGGAGGTAGATGAGCTGCGGGAGCTGTCGCGCTCGGCTCGCAGCTTCATAGCCGGGATAGAAGTGCGGGAACGCGAGGAAACCGGCATCAAATCGCTCAAGGTGGGGTTCAACCGGGTGTTCGGCTACTACATCGAAGTCACCAACCCCAACTTGGCCGCCGTCCCGCCGGCATATGTCCGGCGCCAAACGCTGGCCAACGCTGAACGGTTCGTTACCGAAAAGCTCAAGGAGCAGGAACAGCTGGTCTTGGGGGCTGAGGAACGGCTGGGCGAGTTAGAGCACCGGTTGTTTCTGGAGCTGGTGGACAGGACCGCAGCGGCGGCCAAGTCCATCCAAGAGCAGGCTACCGTCATGGCCGCCTTGGACTGTCTGGCCGGCCTGGCCACGGTGGCGGCCGAGTGGGGATATTGCCGCCCCGAGGTCGACCAGGGGACCCTCATCCACGTGGAAGACGGCCGCCACCCGGTGTTGGAGCAGCTGCTGGGTAGCGGGGAGTTTGTGCCCAACGATGTGAGACTGGATACGGACGGGCAACGCCTGCTCATCATCACCGGTCCCAACATGGCCGGCAAGTCCACGTACTGCCGGCAGGTGGCCCTCATGGTTCTCATGGCGCAGGCCGGGTCGTTTGTGCCGGCACGCGCCGCCCGCATCGGCATGGTGGACCGCATATTCGCCCGGGTGGGGGCCCATGATGACCTGACGTTGGGACAGAGCACCTTCATGGTGGAGATGCTGGAAGTGAGCCGTATCCTCAACGGCGCCAGCGGGCACAGCCTGGTGATCCTGGACGAGATCGGCCGGGGGACCAGTACCTTCGACGGTCTGAGCCTAGCCTGGGCGGTGGCCGAGTACCTGCACGAGCGCGTGCGCGCCCGCACCCTCCTGGCCACCCACTACCGGGAGCTCACCGCCCTGGAGGGCCAGCTGGCGGGGGTCCGCAACTACTCGGTGGCCGTGCGGGAGCAGGGCCAGGACATCCTGTTCCTGCGCAAGATCGTGAAAGGGGGGGCCGACGCCAGTTACGGGATCCAGGTGGCCCGCCTGGCCGGGGTACCCGAGCCGGTGCTGGCCCGGGCCCGGGAGCTGCTGTCCCGGCTGGAGCGGGGCCCGGGAAGCCCGGTTTCCGCAGAGAAATCGCCGCCCGGTCGCGGTTCGCGCCAGCTGGCCCTGTTGAAGCCCGCCCCCGATCCGGTGCACGTTGCCCTTAAAGACCTGGAAGTGCTTTCCCTTACCCCGCAACAGGCCATCAGCAAGCTCTACCAGCTGCAACAGCTGGCAAGGGAGGCCGACCGGCTATGAGCATACGCAGGCTGGATGAGGAGACCATCGGACAGATCGCCGCCGGAGAAGTGGTGGAACGCCCCGCCTCGGTGGTCAAGGAGCTGGTGGAGAACGCCTTGGACGCCGGCGCCCGGCGGGTGGTGGTGGAGATCGAAGAAGGCGGCAAGCGGAGCCTGCGGGTTACCGATGACGGCACCGGCATGTCAGGCGCTGATGCCCTCCTGGCCCTGGAGCGCCACACCACCAGCAAGCTACGGACCATTCATGACCTGGAAGCCATCGCCACTTTGGGCTTTCGCGGGGAAGCCCTTCCCAGCATCGCCGCAGTGGCCGTACTGGAGATCCTTACCCGGACCCGGGAAGCGCTCACCGGCACCCGGGTGTTGGCCCGGCCCGGCCAGCTGCCCGAGGCCACGGCGGCCGCTTGCGCACCGGGAACGCAAGTCAAGGTGACCGAGCTGTTCTCAAACCTGCCGGCCCGGGCCAAGTTCCTGAAAACGCCGGGGAGTGAGGCATCCCAGGTGGCCGAGGTCGTCACCCGGCTGGCCATAGCCCATCCCCACGTGTCTTTCCGCCTGCACCATGGCGCCAAGCGGCTAGTACAGACCGCCGGAGGCGGTGCCCTTGAGCAGACCCTGGCTGAAGTTTGGGGGCCGGAACGCGCCGGCGGCCTGATCCCGGTGGCGGGAGGTCAAGGCGGAGTCAAGGTGCACGGCGTGGTGGGCACCGCCCGGCAGAGTACGCCGTCCCGGCACTACCAGCTCTTCTTCGTGGGCCGGCGTTGGATCAAGAGCCCATCGCTGCGGTTTGCCCTGGACGAGGCTTTCCAGGGGGTGTTGCCGGCCGGGCAGTTCGCTCCCGCGGTGATTCTGGTGGAACCGGCAGCGGGATCGGCCGATGTCAACGTGCACCCGGCCAAGTGGGAGGTGCGGTTCCGCGATGAGCGCCTGGTCAGAGCCGCAGTAACCGGCGCGGTGCGGGCAGCGCTGGGTCTGCCGCGTACGCGGGCCCCGGTGCAGGAATGGACTCCTCCCGGGGCAGTGCGCGACCTCTCCGCCGGCTCACTGGCCCTGGTGTGGGAGCCGGTCCGGCCGGCGGCGACGGGGGAGTGGGAAGTGCTCGGCCAGGTTTTCGGCAGCTACATTCTGGCCGTGGAAGGATCCCGTCTCTTCATCATCGACCAGCATGCCGCAGCCGAGCGAGCTTGCTGGCGCCGCCTCGCCACTACCGC